>JAFKFP010000296.1 GCA_017308185.1 bacterium
ATCTGCTGGACGCCAACGTCTTCATGGCCGCTAAAAACTTGCATTACGGTCTGGATTTCTGCCCCGCCTTCTGGGACTGGCTTGCGCACCAGGGGCATATGGGCATGGTCTGCAGCATCGACAAAGTGGCTGATGAAATCCAGGCTGGGCAGGATGAATTGAGCGATTGGGCGAAAGACCGTGGCCAGGCACTGTTTCGTCGCACGCCGCCGACGTTGCTACCGCAGTTTGCCCAAGTGAGCGAATGGGTCTCATGCCAGAACTACTCCCCCGCTGCCATCAACACCTTCCTGCAAGTCGCTGATTACTACCTTGTCGCCCATGCCATCGCGGGTGAGCATGTGTTGGTCACCCACGAAACACCTGCCAACTCGCTCAGCCGCATCAAAATTCCCAACGTCTGCCTCGGTCTGGACGTCCGCTTCATGACGCCTTACCAAATGTTGCGTACCGAAAAGGCACGCTTCGTCCTGGGGAAGACAGCATGAGCATCACCCTCCAAGCCCCCTTCGCCCTGCACGGGCGCAACCCCGATGTGCTCACCTGCATCGCGAACCTTTCGAACGACGAGGTGTTCACGCCGCCCGAGTTTGCGAACCGGATGCTAGACACGCTGGCGGAGGCGTGGGCGGCGGACAACGGCGGCGCGGACATCTGGGCGGACAGCAGCGTGCGCTTCCTGGACCCGTGTACGAAGTCGGGGGTCTTCCTGCGGGAGATCACGAGCCGTCTGACGAAGGGGCTGGAGCGCGAGATCCCGGACCTGCAGGAGCGCGTCACCCACATCTTGACGAAGCAGGTGTTTGGGATCGGCATTACACAGATCACGGCGCTGCTGGCGCGGCGCAGCGTGTACTGCTCGAAGTGGGCGAATGGCGAGCACTCCATCGCGAAGGGATTCGAGGATGCGAGCGGCAACATCTGGTTCGAGCGCATGGAACACACGTGGGTGGACGGCCGCTGCACGTACTGCGGGGCACCCAAGGCGACGTTTGACCGCGGCGGCGACCGCGAGAGCCACGCGTACGCATTCATCCACACGGACGACATCAAGGCTCGCGTTGCGGAGATCTTTGGAGGGGATATGCAGTTTGATGTGATTGTTGGGAACCCGCCGTATCAGCTGGATGACGGTGGCTACGGCACGAGCGCCGCGCCTATCTATCAGCACTTCGTGACGCAGGCGAAGGCGCTGGAACCGAAACATCTCTCGATGGTTATCCCCGCCCGCTGGTTTTCCGGCGGCAAAGGGCTGGACGAGTTCCGCGAGTCGATGCTGGGCGACAACCGTCTGCGGTCGATCGACGACTTTCTCAGTGCCGCAGACGTGTTTCCGGGGGTCGGCCTCAAGGGTGGCGTGTGCTACTTCCTATGGGACAAAGAGCAACCGGGCCAGTGCGCCGTCACCACGCACTTCAAGGACTGGCCGGTCTCAACCGTGATCCGGCCGACCATTGAGCCAGGAACTGACGTATTCATTCGCTTCAACAACGGACTGTCGATTCTTAAGAAGGCGATGGCCGTGGAGAACGGGACTACCTCGTCGCTGGCGCTGCCTGAGAACAAGCGCTTTGACGGCCTCGTGAGTTCCAGGAAGCCATTTGGGTTAGCTACCACGTTCAAAGGACGCGTGACCAAGCGCGAGGGCGATCTGTTGGTCTATCAAAATGGCGGCACGGGCTACACGCCCCGCGAGTCCATCTCAACCGGCCTCGACCTCATCGATTCGTGGAAGGTATATGTGGGCCGTGCCGCGCCGGGGACTGGTAACCGTGACACGTACCCGCATCGGGTGATCAGCACTCCGTTCATCGGGGAGCCTGGGTCTATCTCATCAGAGACGTACCTCTGCATCGGCCCGTTCGAATCGAAGAGTCAGGCTGAAAGTGTCCTGTCGTACCTGTCGTGTCGTCTGACGCGGCTGCTGATCCTTCTCCACAAACCCTCGCAGGACACCACGCGCAAGGTCTACACCTTCGTACCCACGCAGGATTGGACGAAGCAATGGACGGACGCTGAACTCTACGCGAAGTACGGGATCACTGACGACGAGATCGCGTTCATCGAGAAGGTTGTCCGCCCGATGGAGCTAACTGGCGACTTTGTCGATGAAGTCCTTGTGGTGGAGGACGATGACTAAGACCGAGGACGAGATCCTCGCGCCGAAGCCCGTGGCGCGCCCGCCGCGCATCTATGCCTACTCGATCGCTGACGAGGCGCACAACGGGCTGCTCAAGGTCGGCCAGACAACGCGCGACGTGAAACGGCGCGTAGACGAGCAGTTGCGGACTGCCAACATCAAAAACCACCGGATCGCACTCGACGAGCTCGCGGAGCGCGACGATGGCACGGTCTTCAGCGACCACGAGGTGCGGGCGGCGCTTGCGCGGAAGGGCTTCGAGAACACGGAGCTTGAGTGGATGCGCTGCACGGTCGCGGACGTGCGGACGGTGCTGGCGGAGCTGCGCAGCGGGCAGCGGTTCGAGGGCACGCATAGCGAGACGTTCGCAATGCGCCGCGAGCAGGCCGAGGCAGTGGAGAAGGCGTATAGCTACTACCGGTCGGTCTGGGCGGACGAGCCGGCCAGGACGCCGCGCTTCCTGTGGAACGCGAAGATGCGCTTCGGCAAGACGTTCGCGGCGTACCAGCTGGCGAAGCGGCTTGACGCGAAGCGCGTGCTCGTCGTGACGTTCAAGCCCGCAGTCGAGGATTCGTGGCAGACGGACCTGGAATCGCACGTCGATTTTGATGGATGGCGGTTCCACTCGCGCCACACGGACGCGGAGATCGACGGGAGCAAGCCGTTCGTCTATTTCGGGTCGTTCCAGGACCTGCTCGGCCGGGATGCCAACGGCAAGGTGAAGGCCAAGAACGAATGGCTGCAGACGATCAATTGGGACCTGATCGTGTTCGACGAATACCATTTCGGCGCCTGGCGCGAGACCGCGAAGGAGCTGTTCGAGGGCGAAGATGAGGGCGTCGCGAAGAAGGAGCTGGGCGCGGAGTTCGGGAGGGGACTGGAGGAGTTCGACGAGGAGCTCGGCCAGCTGGGCGCAAGCGAGGACAACTTCCTGCCGATTACGACGCGCGCGTATCTGTACCTGTCGGGGACACCGTTCCGGGCGCTAGCTCAGGGCGAGTTCATCGAGGAGCAGATCTTCAACTGGACCTACACGGACGAACAGCGCGCGAAAGAGGCGTACGCGGAGCAGCACCCGAGCGAGTGGAACCCGTACGCGGCGCTGCCGCAGATGCGCCTCCTGACCTACCAGATGCCGGAGGAGCTTCTGGCAATCGCGAGCGGCGGCGAATTCGACGAGTTCGACCTGAATGAGTTCTTCGCGGCGTCGGGCACGGGTGTGCTGGCGCAGTTCAAGCACAAGGACGATGTGCAAAAGTGGCTGGAGATCATCCGCGGGAGTTACATGCCCCAGGCCGCGGATCATCTGAAGACCGGCAGGCGCCCGCCGTTGCCGTACTCCGACAGCCGCCTGCTGCCGTACATGCAGCACTCGTTCTGGTTCATGCCGAACGTCGCCGCTTGCGCCGCCATGAGGAACCTGTTGGCGGAGAAGCAGAATACCTTCTGGCACGACTACGACGTTGTCGTTGCAGCGGGTGCATCGGCCGGGATCGGATTGGCCGCGCTGTCGCCGGTGCGAAACGCGATCGGGAGCGGGTTCGAGACGAAGACGATCACGCTCTCGTGCGGGAAGCTCATCACGGGTGTCACCGTGCCGCAGTGGTCCTCGATCCTGATGCTGCGGAACCTGAAATCGCCGGAGAGCTACTTCCAGGCGGCGTTCCGGGTGCAGTCGCCGTGGTCAATCAAGAACCCCAACGGCGACAACCCGAACGAGGAAGAGGTGCTGAAGCCAATCTGCTTTGTGTTCGACTTCGCACCGACGCGGGCGTTGCGGCAGCTTTCGGAGTACGGGATCGGGCTTTCGCCGCATGAGCCGGACCCGGAAAACGCGGTAAGGGAGCTGGTGTCGTTCCTGCCCGTCCTGGCGTACGACGGCGCGAATATGACGCAGATCGACGCGGGCGGCATCCTCGACATCGCGATGGCGGGCACCTCGGCCACGCTGCTGGCGCGCAAGTGGGAGTCGGCGCTTCTGGTGAACGTGGACAACGAGACGCTGCGGCGCATCCTCGACAACCCCGAGGCGATGGCGGCGGTGGAGCGCATCGAGGGCTGGCGTGCGCTCGGCGACAACATCATCGAGACCATCGTCAACAAGGCCGAGATAATCAAGGAACTAAAAGGTAAGGCGAAGGGCGGCGGACTCAGCCCGGGCGAAAAGAAGGAGCTGACCGCCGAGGAGAAGGAATACAAGTCCAAGCGCAAGCTCGTGCAGGAGAAGCTGATCAAGTTCGCGACGCGCATCCCGGCGTTCATGTACCTGACGGACTTCCGCGAGAACACGCTCCAGGACGTGATCACGAAACTGGAACCGGACTTGTTCCTGACCGTCACCGGGCTGACCGTGGCGGACTTCCACCTGCTCGTGCGGCTGAAGGTGTTCAACACGGAGCAGATGAACGCGGCTGTATTCGCGTTTCGAAGGTACGAAGACGCTTCGCTTCGCTACACGGGGATCGAGAGCCATGACGGGTTGAGCCACTACGGGCTGTACGACACGGTGGTGGCAAAAGAGTGAGTGCGTGACATGTGGCCGATGAGCTCGTGGCAGCCTGTTGTGGGCGAGACGTTCCAGTGGGCCCGACTCTTCAATGACCACGCAGTCTGGCTGGAGCGGGCAAACCGAGACGCGTTCCCAAAGCTTCGAGGGACGGGCCAGTTCGTTGTGTTCTCGGACTTTAGCGCGCATCCCAGCGGCGCCAGGCGGGATGTCCTGTCGTTCCTGTTCACGAACGACGTGTTCTGGCGGCGATGGAACACCATCCGCGGTGCCTGGCGGGCGGAATCGTCTCTGGATACCCGCAGGATGAAATTCTCAAACCTCAACGATGGCAAACGTGCTGCCGCGCTGACCTCGTTCTTGGCAACGGCCAACAGCCTTAACGGCCTGCTGGCAACCTTCGTCATCGACAGCTCAGTCCAGAGCCTCTTCGCTCAGCCAGGCCAGCTCAAAGCGGACCTCGGCTTTGTCGACGACGATCCTCTGAATGTCAAGGTCGTCGAGCGAATGCTCAGAGCGGCGACGATTGTGGCTGCGGTCGCCTGCGGCCTTTCCGACCCGGGCCAGCAGGTGCTGTGGATCTGCGACGACGATGACATCCTGGCCAACGAGGCCTGGCAAACCATCACGTCGCAAGTCGCCGAAGGAATATTCGCTGACGCCAGTCGCCGGCCTCGGCAACTGCTCTGCCTCCCCGTTAGTACGCCGCTCCCGGAACGTTTGGCCCACGAGGATAGCTGTTCGATCACCGATCTCGTGGTCGGGGCGGTCGGCGAGTTCGCCATCAGCGGTTTCGCGCCAGTAGTCCAGGACGGCGTTTACACACGGCCTCCGCCGCGACTCTCGCTCAAGACCCGCCGCATTGTCGAGTGGCTAGCCGCTGATGACCAACCGTTGAAGCGGCTGGTTTGCCGTACGCATCAAGACCTCGATGGCAACCTGCTCATGAGTGGGCTGCGCTTCGTTCGCGGACCCGATTTGAATGGTGGACAACGGGCCTGAGGTTTGTCCGCCTGTGCACGATCTGGTCATCGTGTGTGCAGCACGAAGACTACATCAAAATGACCACTTGCGCCGCCGGGCGGGAGTACCCGGCCGCTTCTGCGAACGGCCTCCGTATTCCGCTACCACGACTAGAGCGAGCCCCACGAGCGCGAGCACGAGCCACCCCAATCGCCAGCCGTCTGTGAAACGGCTCAGAGACGCGACACGCCCCCACTCGGTCGCGTATTCGATTAGTGCGGTGCTAGCGAGCGCCGCGAAAAGCCGGCTACGCGGACGCAGCGATGTGTTGTTGGCCAGCACCGCGGCAAGCACTCCAAGCCCGACCGCTTCATACAACGCGATGGGAAGCCGATTCTCGTGGAACTGCGGGAACGGTACGGCAAGCGGCGCCGGTCCCGTCGCGCCGTAGCAGTCGCCACGGAACAGGCAGAGCGCGGCATAAATCGCCAGGCCTGCGGGTAATGCCACTGAGGCGAAAGTGAGTGGATCGCGATCCCGATGCCCACGCCATAACGCCATGCCCACGAACGCGAGGATTGCGACGGGCATGTCTATACCCGACTGAATTTGGACCAGGTCAAGAGGCAAGCGTATGAGCCGGGGCGACTCGACAAGCACCCAGGCCAGCCGGCCAGCGATAACGGCCACCAGCGCGGACGAAACGATGAGGCTATCCAGTCCCGTTCGTCGTTGCTCGTCGTTCCTCGACCAGGCCCAGGCCCCCAAACTCGCAAACGCGACGACGACGAGGATTGAAACGAACTCGCTCCGTACGCGTACCGCATCCCAAACCGCGTCGATCACGGCTGTTGTCTCCGCGTGTCATCGATCGACGCAATCAGCTGTTGGGCGTTGATGCTCCCGAAGTGAGCCACGGTGATCTTCCCGTTGCTGTCGATAACGAGTGTCTTGGGAATGCCCGTAACTCGAAACGCGCTGGACAGCTTGCCGTCGAAGTCGTCGACGTAGGGATAGCTCAGTCCATTTTCGTTGAGATAGCGCTGCGCGGCAGCGGTACTGTCGTTGTAGACTACTCCAGCCATGACGACATCGCCCTTGGGCTTCTCATGATTCCACGCGGCGCGTAAATCCGGTGCTTCTTCACGGCAAGGCGGGCACCATGAGGCGAAGAAG
>JAFKFP010000297.1 GCA_017308185.1 bacterium
GTTGCAACCGCAGTTCGCCTGCTTTCGTGCCGTCCCAGAATTCCTGTGTTTCAGGCGTTGGTTGGGGGAGTGCCTTGGCGTAATCGGCCAAAATTCGAACCTGCCTTCCGATTGGAGTCCGGGTCCCGCGGGATCCCGGCTCTAGTGCACGTAATATCTACCGTGTACGTGAGGGTGGGGCAAGTCTGGCCCCAAATCTGGTGCCCTCACAGGACTCTTATCGCGGCTCAATCGCGGCCGCCAACGCGGCCATGCTCGCACGGAGGATGGCGGAGGCCTCTTGGTCGAGCGCGAGGCGAGTGACGCGCATTTTCACGAAGGGTTCCAGGAGCGACGCATCGAGGACGTTCGCGTTCATCGTCCGAAGTGTCTCTGCGAGAGAACGCTGCGCGAACGTGGCGCCCGCAGCCGCCGCGTTCACCAGCAGGACGGGCTTTTCGAAGAGCGCGGGAGTGGACACCAGCCAGTCGAGAGCGTTCTTCAGTGCGCCGGGCACGCCGTGGGCATATTCGGGGCTCGATATAATCACGCCGTCTGCATCTGCCACCTGCGCTCGCCACTGCGCCACGCCTTCGGGCGGCAATGCACCTTCGGCATCGAGGTCGGGGTTGAACGGTGGCAGGTCGCCCATCCCGTCCGCGAACACAACCTCAATCGTGCTGGGCGCGAGCGCCTGCGCGGCTCGCAGCATCTCCAGGTTGGATGACTCTGCGCGAAGACTGCCGCAGATTGCTAGTACGTTCATCGGTTGCGTGGGCGCACCTTGTTGCGAGGCTGAACGCCGCCGTCCTCGTGGCGAGCGGCCATGTAATGCTAGCAGCAATGGGTCCCGTTACGCGGCGATAACCCGCGCCGGTCGCCCTTACCGCGCAGACGTGGTGATGATTGGGGATGCACGCTCTCGAGGACGCACTGGCATGAAGACGCTGTGGGGCTCTGTGGCCGCGATGTTCCTGTTCGCAGGGATAGCATTCGGTCTGCCCGCCTTCCTGCCCGAAGCGCATCCGCAAGGTGTGCCGACGGCGCTGCTCGATCGCCTGAAATCCACCGCGCTGGCTGGCAGCTCCAAGCCCGCGCTGTGGGTGGACGTTAAATCGGCCCACGTGGCGCCCCAAACGCCCGCTGGTGTCGCGGGCACGGTCGAGTTGCGGACGCTTTTCGGCTTCAACTGGGCCTCGATCACCCTCTTCGACGATGGGACGACCGCGTCGCACTACCACGAAGGGCGCCAATGGGCCGCGATCATCGTGTTCGTGCTGGTCGAACTCGCGCTTGGGGGCGTGGTGATCTGGAATGTCTTCCACTAACCGGCGGATTCCGCATAGAGCGAGTGCGGGTCAGGAGAGATGTTCGTGCCGTCCAGACGCAGGTGGCGTGTGTTGAAGTGCTCCGCCTGCACCGAAAGCGCCAGCTCCGCGGGCAGAAGGTCTGCCGGGATTGCGAACGCGGCCAGCCCATCAGCGCCGGTGTGCGTCGTCGCCACGTGCCCATCGACGCTATCCACGACGCGGATCGTGGCGCCCGCCACCGGAGGCCGCTCGCCCGTCGTGTCCGCGTCGTTATCGAGGACCTCGACGCGCGCCGTGCGTCCGTCCGAAGCGACTTCGATCGTGACCGCCACGTCGCGCAGCCAGATGCATGGCTCGCAGGTGACTGCCGCCATGCCGTGACGCTCCGGGATGCGCGCGGGGTTTCCACGGAGTTCCACATCAGTCGTTGCCATGCCGTGGTCGGTGGTGATCACGAACAGGGTTGAATCGAAAAGCCCGAGACTATCCAGCACATCGAGGATGTGCCCGATACGCAGGTCGGTTTCGTCGAGCGCCTGCCGCGCGCCCTCGTGGTGTGGGCCGTAGTCGTGCGCAGCCGAATCAGGCTGGCTGAATTCGTGGAAGACGAGCTTGGGCGTGGGGTGCGACTGGTCGCGGAAGAGCTGCCGCGCCTGCGCCAGCCCGCGGTTGTCGATCTGTCCCATCATCTTGTGGCCGTGTTCTTCGAGCTCTTCCACCCATCGCGGGCTGATCTCGTGGTCGGTCTCCTGCGTGAGTGCGATAAGCTCCCCACGATCGCCCACCAGCCGCCGTTCGAGCGTCGCGTGGTCGGCGCCACGGACGCAGGGCTCGATGATCGATGCCGTGAACGCACCCTGCATTCCATCCCACTCGCCGTAGACCCGGTGGAACGCCTCGAACAGCGTCTCGACGCCGTCGCCCAGGTACTTCGCGGTGTCGAACTGCATGCCCTGGGGCGAGATCGTCTCGCGTTGCGCCCGCAGGTAGTAGGTCGGGTTCACGATGTCGTGGTGGCCGCACCAGGCGCCGGTGCCGATGGCGTTGTGGCTGGGCCAGGTGATGCTGGGGAAGTTGGTGATGCTCCCGTGCTGTAGCATGACGCCGTTTTCGATCAGCCGCCGCAGGTTCGGGACGGCCGTCGGATCGGATTCGAGGCGGTGCAGCAGTTCGGTCTGCGACTGCCCGTCGAGCAGCAGGATATACACGCGTTCCGGCCGGCCGTCCGCGTCGTCGAGCACCTCATCCAGTACGCGCCCGTCCTGCCGCTTGAGATAGACATCGGGCGTAATGCCGCGCTCGCTGCTCGTGCGGCCGCTGCCATCCATGCCGTCGATCAATGGAAAGCCCATCAACCGGCAGATGGTGGGCGCGACATCGATCTGGCGCGCTTCGGCCGCGACCACCCCGCGCTTAACCCCCGGCCCGCTGAAAATCAGCGGCGACCGCGACTGCACCACGTCCAGCGCGCCGTGCTGGCCCGGCTGCCGCCCGTAGGCGTAACTCTTCGGGCTCACGATGATGTCCGGTGCGTTCGGGCTATCGAACAGCTGCGCGATGCGCTCGTAGGCGTACGGATACGTCAGCTGCGCCTGCTCGATGAACGCGCGCTGCACGTCCTCCGGGTTGCCCGCGGCGGCCAGCTCCTCTGCAAGTGTCGAGAGCGCCGTCACGTCCTGTCGTTCCAGCGGGTTCTCGCCGCACGCTTCAACAACCTCGTACGTGTAGCCGCGCTCCGCGTACCTGCGCACCCACCCGACCATCCCGCGCTCGGCCCACGCCTGGTAGGTGGTTGCGCCGCCATCCGCCACCCGGCAGGTAATCACCAGGTCCGTGGCGGCGCGACCTTCCTCGCTGGTGAGCAGCGCCATGATCGCCGCGTTGCCCGATTCCTCCTGGTTCGCATCCAGCCCCTGGCCGCCCGCGCGCTCGCAGCCCACCGCGCCTGTCGCTGGCATCGTCTCGGTCATTCGTTCCCCCTTTGTACCGCCTGGGTTTGTTTACTTGGGCGCTGACAACGCCGCCGCCACTGGTCATCCGTTCAGCTCCCAGCCGACGAACGGCTCTTCGGTCTCGACCTCCATCGATCCCAGGAACGCCGCCGTCATCGCGTAGAACGCCGAGAGCAGTGTGACGCCTACGATGGTGCCCTGGTCGAAGTGCAGCGCCAGTGCGTCGTACGCGTCTGCCGGCGGATGGTCACTCGCGCCGAGCGCATCGACCCACCCGAGGAGCGCCTTCTCGCTTTCCGAAAACAGGCCGCTCTCGCGCCAGTGATGCAGCGCCACGATGCGCTCATCGCTCAGCCCCGCCGAGCGCCCAATCCGCACATGCTGATGCCACTCGTAGATGCTGTGCCGCAAGATCGCGTTCCGGAGGATCACCAGCTCGCGCGTCGGCAGGTCGAGCCCGCAGTTCGCCCACAGCCCGTTCCCCAGCCGCAGATACGATCGCAGCAGTTCTGGATTGTTCCCCATGGCGCCGAAAATGTTCGGTGTCTTCCCGTCGGCGGTTATGCGGTACCAGACATAATGCAGAGACTCGGGGATGTCCTTGCGGGTGACCAGCGGCAGGCGCGCCATGCGCGGCACCTCCTCCATTCGATATGTCGCGTGAGTCTACGACGAACCCGTAAACTGCGCCTGCTGCTGGTAGAGGAGGCAGGTCCAATGGCAAGTCCGCGTCTTGATGGCAAAGTGGCGATCGTCACGGGTGCCGGTTCGCAGAATACCGGGATCGGAAACGGGCGCGCTGCCGCGATCCTGTTTGCGCGTGAGGGCGCGCGTGTGCTGCTTGCCGACCGTCGCGCCGAGGCGGCGCATGAAACCCTCGAAACGATCCGCGGCGAAGGGGGCGAAGCCGAGGTCTACGTTGGCGACGTGACGGTGGAATCCGATTGCGAGGCGATGGTCCGGGCCGCGACGGACCGCTGGGGCAGGCTCGACATCCTCGATAACAACGTCGGGATTGGGTTTCGGCATACTATCCCGGAGAGCCCGCTCGAAGAGTGGGAACGCATCCTGCGTGTGAACATCACCGGCATGATGCTCGCGAGCAAGCACGCTATCCCTGCCATGGTTGCGAACGGCGGCGGCTCTATCATCAATATCTCGTCTATCGCCGCCATGCGGCCGCGTGGCCTCGCAGCGTATGCCACGACGAAGGGGGCCGTTATCTCGTTCACGCGCGCGCTTGCCGCCGACCACGGACGCGAGGGCATCCGGGCGAACTGCATTGCGCCGGGACCCGTCTACACTCCCATGGTTGCGAACGCCGGGATGAGGGATGAGGTTCGAGAGCGCCGGCGGCGAAGCTCGGCACTCGGCATCGAAGGCACGGGTTGGGATGTGGGCTATGCCGCGCTCTTCCTGGCCTCGGATGAGGGTCGCTACATAAGCGGCGTCGTGCTGCCGGTGGATGGCGGCGTGCTCGTGCGCTAGCGCTTGATCCAGATGCGCCCGGCCACCTGCGTACCCATGACGATGGAGCGCCCATTGATGTTCGCGGTCACGGTCCCCCGGTAAGGGGCGACGCTTTCGAGCACGACCTTCTCGCCCGGGCGGATACCCTCTTCATCGAAGAATTGGAGCAGTTGTTCGTCTTCTTCGAATACGCGGTCGATCTCCACGGTGTGTCCGGGTTCGATGTCGGCAAGAGTGGTCATCGAAAGCTTCTTGGGGGCGCCGGGGCCTGGGATAGGATAGCCGAACGGGCTGCGCGCGGGCCGGCCGAGCATCTCGAAAAGGCTCGGCTCCGTGATGTCTGAAAGGCCATGTTCGAGCAGATGGGCTTCTTCGTACGCGCGCCACCAGGGCACGTTTAGCACATTCGTGATGAGGCACTCCGCCAGCCGGTGCCGTCGCACCATCTGCTCCGCACGCCGCATTCCTTCCGGAGTGAGGTGGATGACCTTGCGGCTATCGAGTTCCACCAGTTGATCGCGTAGCAGCCGCTTCAGCATGCCCGCCACCGATGGCGGCGTTACCTCCAGCCGGTCCGCGAGCCGCACCGCGATCACGTCCTCGCCCTCATCGTGGTGCATGCGGTAAATCGTGGTCAGGTAGTCATCGGTGGCGACGTTCGAGACCTGCTTGGGCATCGTGCAATCTTGCCACGCTGCCGCGGATGGTGGAATCAGCGGGCCGCCACCCGGCGCTCGCCGCCGAACGGTCGCACAACACGAGCCGCCGCCGGCCGCGTGGGCCAGTGGCGCGCCCCACGGCACTGTCTCAGGCCCATCACAAGGCGGAATAGTAAACGAGAATTCACTCAAACCTACCAGACGGTAAGGAAGCGGCCTTCCATCGGTGCGGCGAACGAACTAGACTGGGGCTGCTATACATGCAACCCCTGAGGAGGATGCCATGGCGGCCAGCCCAACCACGCAATCCGGTCTTGATCTTTCCTGGCTCGATCTTTATGACGACCCGGCCACTGCCACCCCTGGTAAGAAGGGCCTCACACTTAAAGAGATTAACCTCGGCCGCTATGCCGATAAGGCGCGTGGCGCCGGCGATATGACGTATCGCCTTCGCGGTTCCGTGCCGCGCCCGGGCGCGCAGCGCTTTGGCACGAAGTACCAGTCGAAGGCCGATGTGTGGGCTGAAAACTGCATCATGCTCTACGAAGAGGCGACGCAACGGCAGTGGTCGTCGGCACGCGACATCCCGTGGGACACGCTGGAAGCGCTTCCCGACGAGATTGAGCGCGCAATGTGCCAGCTCTGCACGATGCTCACCGAGGTGGAGTTCATCGCCGGCGATGTGCCCGGCCAGTGGCTGCCCTTCGTGAGCGCACAGGACTTCGAAGCCGGCCTCTTCCTCATGTCGCAGATTATGGATGAAGCGCGCCACACCGACGTCTTCCGCAAGCGCGCGCTCGTGAACGGGGGCGGGCTGCTCGCCCAGGGCGCCGGCCTCGGCCTTCGCACGCTCCTCGAAGCGCGCGACTTCACCGAAATGTCTGTCCTTATGCATGTCCAGGCCGAAGGCTTTGTGCAGTCGATGTTCCGTATGGGCGAACTCATCGGCCAGACGGATGCCGACAAGCGGATCTTCCGCATGAGCGCCCAGGACGAATCGCGCCACCTCGCGTTTGGCGTCATGCACCTCAAGTACGTACTCGACACCGAGCCGGAACGCCGCGAGGAGATCCATCACTATCTCGACAAAGCCGAAGGCGATGCTGCTGGCGGCGGTTCGGGCGACGTGACGTTCCCGCCGGTCTTCGAATCGCTCTGCCTGCTACTCGGCGGCGGGTCGAACAAGTTCGACGAGGGCGTCCAGAAATTCCTCGTGCTCCGCAAACGGCAGATCAACGAGTATGTGCACCGCCTCGCGGTTGCCGGCATGCCGGACCGCAAGGACCGTCTCGGCCCGCTGATGGCGCAGTTCGTCGACCAGGATGCGCAGGTCTAGGAACAATCCAGCGATGGGCGGCGAGAACACTCGCCGCCCGTATCCACTCCAAACTCGGCTTGACT
>JAFKFP010000298.1 GCA_017308185.1 bacterium
ATATGCACCCTTTGTCTGGTCAACGTAGATACCGCCATACGTCGGGTCGGACTCCAGATCATGCTGGAGCGGTTCGAGTACCTTGGCCAATACAGCATCCCGCGCGTTCAGCTCATCTACCTCATCTTGCGTGAGCGGCACCCCGAGTTCCATGCTCGATGAAGGATCCGCGTTGACTGCCGTGACATACGCGGTGTCCGCCTCCAGGCCAAAGTCCTTGCGAAATGCTATCGCGCGGTCGAGTTCAGCGGGTGCCTGTGCCTCAGACCATTGATTGTCCGCCGCCGCAATTGCGGTCTGCTGGCCAGGCGGGCGAAAGCTGCATTGCCAGGATCAAGACGACGATGCCAGCCAAAATGAGGCACGTCGCGCGCACCCGCCTGTTCAAGACTTGGCTGAATCGGCCCCTAATCACTTGACGCCTCGGTGTCCGAGCCAACTATAACGCCGTCGCAACTCCTTTGACAGTGAATGCCGATAGCTTCGATAGAATTTACCTGAGACAAAGTTGAGTGCCCGAATTCGGCCCCTGCTCGCCATTCGCAACCGCCGTCGTCGTCGGCCGTGCAATAATCCTTGCGAGGCCAAGGAATGGGCTACGTCGCAGCCCGTCGCGCGCTGCGCTTGCGATTATGGTGGAATTGGACGCGCAGCGCGCCTCCGCGATCTGCGGGTTCGAATACCCGCGCACCAGCAGGTCGAGCACCTCCCGCTGTCGCTTCGTCAGCCGCGGGATCGACGATTCGTCGTCACGCTGGCCATCGGTATCCACGACGCCATGGTAAAGCTGGCGCTTAAGCCCTGCCCTACCCGATGTACAGCATCACGCAGCGGAATGCCCGGAACTCGGCTCTCGGTTCTCGGAACTCGGCTCTAAGACTCACATCCCGTCGTCCGTCGCCGTGCCGTAATCCTTCCGAAGATCCGTCTTCAGTACCTTGCCGAGGGCATTCCGCGGCAGCTCCGGGACGATCGCGTAGTACGCCGGCGCCTTGAACGATGCGAGGCGCTCTTTCGTGTACTTCGTCAGTTCGTCCACGGTGACCTTCGCGCCCGGCTTGAGCACGATGACGGCCTTCACCACCTCGCCCCAGTCCGGGTCTGGCACTCCGATCACCGCCGCCTCTTCGATCGCCGCGTGGTCTTCGAGGACGTTCTCGATCTCGCCCGCGGAGATGTTCTCGCCGCCGCGGATGATGAGGTCCTTCTTGCGGCCCGTGATGAACAGGTACCCGCCCTCGTCCAGCTTGCCGACGTCGCCCGTGTGCAGCCAGCCGTCGATGATCGCCGTGCTCGTGGCCTCTTCCTGGTGGTAGTAGCCCTTCATCACCCGGTCCGAGCGCACGCAGATCTCGCCCTCTTCGCCCGGCGGCAAAAGGGTGTTGCGGTCGTCCATAATGCCGAGTTCCACGTCCGGCATCGACTTCCCGACCGAGCGGAGGCGCCTTTCTTTGATCTCGGTGTCCGTGCTCAGGTCGTGGTCTTCGGGCCCGAGGAACGTCAGCGTTGCGGTCGATTCTGTCTGCCCGTAGGCGTTCACCAACCCGATGCCGCGCGGGGAGAACACGTCGCACGCGCGTCGTACCACTTCGTACGGCATCGGCGCCGCGCCATAGGTGATGCTCTTCATGCTCGAGATGTCGTACTTATCGAACTCCGGCGACTCCATGATGCGCTTCAGCATCGTCGGCACCACGAACGCGTGCGTCGTCTTCTCCTGGTCCACTGCCCGCAGCCATTCCTCTGGCGTGAACGCTGGCAGGATGACGAGCGTGCGACCGCTCCAGATTGCGAGCATCATTGCCGTCGCCCCGGCGACATGGAAGAACGGCGCCGAAACGAGCAGCTTCTCGTGGATCTCTGGATCGGCGGGGTTCTGGTTTGTCACGTAGGCAGTCATGTCCAGGTACGTCAGCTGCACGCCCTTTGGCAGCGCCGTCGTGCCGCTCGTGAAGATGACGAGCGTCGCCTCGTGGTCATCGACGTCGACCCAGATGTCCTCGTCGCTGCCGTTCGCGAGCATGTCCGCGTAGCTGGCATAGCCGTCCCGCGGCTCGCCGTACGCCACGAACGTCTTGACGCTCGTCAGCGTTGGCCGGATGCGCTCTACCAGGTCGACGTAACGGTCCGACACGAACAGCGCCTGCGCCTCGCTGACGTTGAGCATGTGCGTCAGCTCTTCGTCCTTCGCGCGGTAGTTGAGCGGGATGAACGTGATCCCAAGCATCGCGCACGCGTAGTACGTGAGCACGTAGTCGGCGCTGTTCACGGACATCACCGCGATCTGCTCGCCGTGTTCCACACCAAGGGCCTGGATCGAGTTCGCCAGCTTCGTCACGAGCGGCAGCATCTCCTCAAACGTGATGCGCCGGTTGGTTCCACCGACCTCGACGAGTGCCTCACGGTCGGGCACGACGGCCGACGAGATCTGCAGGAATTCGATTGTGTTCATTAATACTCCGGAAAGTGACAGGTCGGGAGGGTTTGCGTGCGCGATTCTACCCCATGCTCGTGCATCGGGCGAACTGGACGGCCCCGAATCGCGTTCGGCGGGAGGGCATTCATACCGGAGAGTGATAGAGGCGCTGCGGCCGCCGCGGGCGCAAGGCTACCCCTCGGATACACACGCGGTTGGCGCGAAGAAGTTCGTGCTGCCGCGCAGCGAACAGTGCTTGGACCGCAGGTCCACCACCAGCTTGCCGCCCGGGTCAATCTCGGAGGCATAGCGTGCGAGGTTCGGACCCGTGCCATCGAGGCGCACACCGGTAATGTCGTAGACCGCGCCGTTGCACGCCTCGCGGAAGAGGAAGGTCGTCGATTGTGCCTGCGGGCTCATCTTCGGCCCATATTGGTTTAACATGGGCAGGAGCTTCGGGTCATCCGGTTTGAGCGGCTGCACGCGGCACTTTCGGGTGGTCGAGGCTTCATTCGCGGCGTCCATATCGGCGAGGATGATGAATTGCCCTTCCTTGAGCCGGACGATGTAGAACCGGTGGTCACCGTTGTACGTGACCGTCCCGGGAGCGTATGAGTCGGCTGCTGCGAGCGTGACGGTGCTGCTCGCGCTCCCCCCGTTGAGGAACACCACGAAAAACACGAACGCCAGCACGACACCGGCAGCCGCGAGGACGGCCGCCCCGCAGCCGAGCGCGACCGGCGGCCGCACCATGTTGCGCACTTCTGACCGCATGTCTGTCACGTATCTACTTTAACTGCCGGCGCCCGTGTAATCAGGGCATGCCGGCCACTGGCGATGCCAGCCTTAGACGCTCGTCACGCAGAGCACGCCCGTCACGTCGCGCTGCGGCCGTCGCGCGCTCGATTGCTGCCTGGCGGCTCCCGGGTTCGAATACCTCATCGACGAGCCGCCACCGTAGCGCCTCGTCTGTCCCAATTGGCTCACCGGAAAGAATCATCTGCGCCGCCACGCCGGCAGGTATCCTGCGAGGCAGCGTCTGCGTCGCGCCTGCGCTCGGTATGTAACCGAGCGAGACCTCGGGGAGTGCAAACCGCGTGCCAGTCTCCGCTATGCGGATGTCGCAGCAGAGCGGCAGTTCAAGTCCCGCGCCGTAGCAGTAGCCGTGCATGACCGCCACCATCAGGCAGCGGTGCGAGAGCATCGCGCCCCAGACATCACGTTCGTGCCGCGCCCTGCGGGACTGCATGATCGACGGCGCAGTCCCGAACTCGGAAATATCCGCCCCCGCGCTGAATGCCCGGCCCTCCCCTTCGAAGACAATCACATCGACACCGGGGAGGTCGCGGCAAGCCTCGATGTATGCCCACAACAGGTCGCGCATCTCCATGTTGATGGCGTTCAGCCGCTCCGGCCGCGCAAGCGTAATTGTCGCAACGCCCGCATCGCTCACGTCCAGCCGTACGTGCTCAGCCATTGCCCCACCATACACAACCTCCCCGGGAAACGCTGGGCCGCCAGGGACTCATGGAGCCGTTGTAATGCGCCTACGCAAATGATCTATACTTCCCGCCCAGAAGGAGGCGCTCTCTCATGACACTCATCCGAGATTTCAAGACGTTCCTGCTCCGCGGCAACGTCGTCGACCTGGCAGTCGCAGTCGTTATCGGGGCCGCATTCGGCGCCGTGGTGACCGCCCTGGTCAACGACCTGCTCACACCGCTGATCGCGGCCATTTTCGGAAAACCAGACTTCTCCAACCTTGTGTTCCACTGGAACTCAAGCGTCTTCAAGTACGGCGATTTCATCAACGCTGTCATCGCGTTCGTGCTGATCGCGGCCGCGGTGTTCTTCGTCGTCATCAAGCCGATCGAGGCGCTCATGCAGCGCGCCAGGAAGGAGCCACCCTCCGACCCCACGAGCAAGAAGTGCCCTGAGTGCCTCAGCGAAGTGCCAATCGATGCACGCCGCTGTGCCTTCTGCACCTCGCAGATCGCTTAGGCTGACGTCCCGGGCCTGGCCATCGTAAGCTTCCTCCATAGCCCGCAAGCCCACGCGATGGAGGAAGCTTCATGGAAAAGACCACCGACGGCAGCTTCGAAGTGATCACGGCCGGCCCGGCCAGCCGGTTCGACAACAACATCTACATCGTCATCGACCGCGCCAACGGCGAGGCTGCCTTCATCGACGCACCAGACGAGCCGGAAAAGTGCATCGCGGCAGCAGAAGCTGCCGGTGTGAACCCGTCCGCAATCCTGCTCACACATGGTCACATGGACCATACGGCCGGCATCGAAGCGTTGAAAGCTCGCTTTGGCTGCAAACTGTACGCCGGCGCGAGCGAAACTGGCCTCGCGGACGGTCAGACCGACCAGGCCGTAACGAACGGCAGCGAAGTTGCGGTTGGGACGCTCACATTCCGAGTGCTGAGCGTGCCGGGCCACACTCCCGGGAGCACCACCTACGTGTACGGCAAGCACGCGTTCGTCGGCGATACGCTCTTCCCCGGGGGACCCGGCCATTCCCGTACGCCTGAGGCGCTCAAGCAGGAGATCGAATCCATCACGACCCACCTGTACGCGCTCAGCGATGACACAGTCATCTATCCCGGGCATGGCGCGAAGTGCACCATCGGCGAGAGCAAAGCGGAGTACGCCGTATTCGCCGGAAAGCAACATGCCAGTGATCTGCATGGGGATGTGAACTGGCTCGAGTCCTAGACCGTCCGGATGCGAGCGCGCGGCTAGCGTTCAGCCATGAGCCGGACACCGGGTATGCGTGCCTGGAGGTGTGAAGCGAGCCGGACGAGGCGTCTTTCGTACGCCGGGCTCGCCAGCTCTTCCGTCGTCATGATGACGGCGTCTTCCTGGTTGTCCGAGTAGTACCGTT
This sequence comes from bacterium, assembly GCA_017308185.1. Taxonomy (GTDB): domain Bacteria; phylum Chloroflexota; class Dehalococcoidia; order Tepidiformales; family Tepidiformaceae; genus JAFKFP01. The sequence goes on from JAFKFP010000298.1 coordinate 5,306, forward strand.
TGCGAAGGCCCACCTCGTAGAACCCATACCCTGCATAGAGCCTCCGGGCGACGGCATTCGAAACGCGGCATTCGAGCGTCGCCACGCTCATCGCGCTGTCGCGCGCGAGCTCAATCAGCCCGTGCACCAGGAGGCGCCCGATGCCCCGCCCGCGCAGTTGCGGCAGGACCGCCACGGTCACAACGTGCGCTTCATCGAGCATGAGCCATAACCCGGCGAACCCGGCAAGTTGGCGCGACGAGTCAAGCGCCACCTGCTCGGCCACGATATAGCGCGCCATCTGGTTCTGGGAGAGTTCGCGTTCGAACGCAGTGGCAGGCCAGCCTGCTTCGAACGATGCCTGTTCGATCGCCATCACTTCCGCGACGTCGCCGGGCAGCATCGTGCGAAGAAGCAGCCCTCTACCCTCGGTGGGCGCTGGATCAGCGTACCCGGCCTTCATCACGTTCCATCGTAGCGCTGCCCGCAACCCGCGTGTAGTACGCACAATGCGAGAGCCGTGGCGTCTGGGGCGCCACGGCTCTCTGAGGACTGTCTTGCGGCGCGAGTGGAGCGGACACCCCGCGCATGGCCAATCCTAATGCCGCATTTTACACCGCTGTCACCCGGCGTAAAGCACCTGTAAACCACTCCTCACACATCTTAACAAACCTGCCGTATGGCCCGTGACCGCGCATTCCGCTTTACTGCATGCATGGCCGCGCTCGTCTTCGCTAACGGCGAACCGCCCTCGCCCGCCTTTCTCGCTTCGATTCGCACCGGACAACGATTCGTGGTGGCCGCTGATGGCGGTGCTCGCCATGCGCTCGACGCCGGGTTCGCGATTGATGCTGTAGTGGGCGACCTCGACTCCGTCGACGATGGCGTGCTTGCTGCGCTACCCCCTCACGCGTTCCATCAAGTCGCCCGTGCTGACACAACAGACCTCGAGAAGGCCATCCGATTCTGTATCGAAGCCGGCCATGAGGAGATCGACGTCGTCTGCGCCGGCGGCGGCCGTGCCGATCACGCGCTGGCGAATCTCTCTGTGCTCACATCGTTCCGCACGTCGCACATCCGGATCCTCGACGAACGTTTCACGATCAGCCGCGTCGACGGCCTGGCTTCTGTGGAGGCGCCGCCGGCCACCGTCATATCGCTCGTTGCGATCGGCCTCTGTACCGGCGTGACCACCACCGGTATGCGCTGGGACCTCACGGACTTCGATCTTCCGTTCGGCCCGCGCGGCATCCACAACGAAATAGCCAGTTCTCCCGCGACGGTGCGCGTCGCATCGGGCGACCTGCTCCTCTTTCGCGGGCACTGGGTGGAAAGACATCGATAAGACGGCAGGCTGCGCCGCGGCACCCAACACCGTGTCCCGGCCATTCTGGAGATGAGCGGCCACCACAGGCCGCACGACAAGGAGCACAAACGCTATGTTTCGGAATCTTCTCAGGCACCGGGCG
>JAFKFP010000440.1 GCA_017308185.1 bacterium
AGGAAATAGGCCGTGGCCACTGGTATGACGAAATGGCCCAGGTAGCCGAGTGCCACGGCGATGTTCAGCGGGTCGATCCCGGGCCGGTAAAACCATGCCTGCAGCTGGATGACCGGGTCCTGTCCCATGCCGATCACACGGTCGATGTGCGCGAGCATCGTCCAGTCCACATGCTTGTTCAGTCCATCGGATGCGCTTCGCAGGCTCTCGTAGGCGAGAAGCAACCCCAAAAACGGCGCCCAATCGGCGATGAACACGGCCCCGCGGCCAAGCACGAGCGCAATCACGAAGAGGCCCGGCAGGTAGATGTCCGGCGTCGTCCATCCGCCGAACACCACCAGGTAGCCCGTGAGCCCCACGAAGTACAGCGCCACCAGGACGGTCAGGAGAGTCCGCGCTGACACCTGCCGCCATCGCTGCTTCATTACGACAAGGTCGCCTTCCACGTCCTTCGAGGATAGGACAACAGCAGCCAGGTGGCCGCGCCCCACTGCCCAAACAGGTAGTTCCGCCCCTGCCCGCCAGGCTGATCCAGCACGCCCGTGAAGCTGCCATGCTCGAACACAACGACGCCCAAACACCACTCGCAGGAGTTTTCATCATGGCTGAAGCCACTGTCCTCGCCGAACTTTCAGACCAGTTGGCCGCTGCGGTCGAACGCGCCGCGCGGTCGACCGTCCTCGTAAGTGCACGGCGCCGCATTCCGGCCAGCGGCATTGTGTGGGATGCAACCACCGTCCTCACCGCCGATCACGTGATCGAACAGGAGGAAGCGATCTCCATCCTCCTTCCCGATGGTTCGTCGCATGACGCGACCGTCGTTGGTCGCGATCCCGGTTCCGACCTCGCCATCCTTCGCGTTGGCGCGGGCACGCTCGAACCCGCCGAGCGCGCCCCGGACGACTCGTACCATGTGGGCAGCCTCGCGCTTGCAGTCGGCCGCCCCTCCGAAGAAGGGCCGATGGCATCGTTCGGCATCGTGAGCGCCATCAGCGGCCCGTGGCGGACCCGCCGCGGCCACCGCATCGCGAACTACCTTCGCAGCGACACCACGTTCTTTCCCGGCTTCTCCGGTGGCCCTCTCGTCGATGCGGCTGGC
>JAFKFP010000299.1 GCA_017308185.1 bacterium
GACATGCCGAGGTACTGTTGCGGCTGTCTCCGGCCTGGGATCGCGCCACACCGTCACACTCGATGTCTCGGCCCGGAATCAGCACGATGTGGTGCTGGCGGCGGGGTCGATGGTCGTAGAACTCGACTCTGACTGAGCGCCGGAGATCGTGGTGGAGTGCGGAATCGCTCATGGCTGACGCCAAGTGCGTCGAGGTGTATGTGAGCGCCTGCTACTAGCACACGATGTGCAAAGGGGTGCGGCTCACCACGCGATAAATCTGAACCTCTATGAGAATCGGTGCGGCACGTTCCGCTGGAACTTTCAGCGGAGCGTAGAGGACTACATCGAACTCGTCGAAAACGGGGAGAGGCGTTCCCCAGCCGCCGTACCGCAGGACGGCAGATGGAGACTCGGCCTCATGGCGATGCTGGACCAGGTGAGGTACTCGCAGCCCGGCGAGTGTACCCGTGGCAGATGGCTGATGCCGACACGATGGGCCGAACGGCTGTGGTCAATGCTCGAACGTTTCCACCTCGAGTTCGTCCAGCACCAGGTCCGGCGGCGACAATCCGACCTGGTATTGGTGAAGACTCGACACCAGGGGCTTTCCACCTTGCTCGGTGATGTGTGCGTTTGCGGCTGCTCGCGCACGCCACAATGAATCGATGACAGCCGAAGGAGGCATCGCGGCAATCTGCTGTTCGCTGACGCCGAGGTGCTCGCCCCACAGTCGTAGCCGCAAGCCGGACGCAAGCGCTGGATCTCGCACGGCGACATTGATCTCGCTGTCCGTCACCAATCCGCGGTTGTTCAGGTTGGCCGAGCCCACGGTACACCACTCGTCATCGATGATGGCGAGCTTGGCGTGGACGTAGATCGGCCGGTAGCTGAACGCCTTCTCTCCCGTCGTAGGTCCCGACGCAAAAAGGGAATATGCCTCGAAAATGCCCCGGCCAGCATCGGTCTGCCGGAGCTTTTCGACGTGGTGGTCATTGTCCCATTTCCCGCTGGTGGCACGGGCTGGCAAGACCACCACGACGCGAAAGGAGGCCGGGTCGCGGCTCGTAATCAGCTCTGAAAGTGCATCCATGATGTCGGGGCTCCACAGGTACTGAGTCTCGATGTACACGTAATTGCATGCCTGGCGCAGAGCCTCCATGTACATGTGGTGGATGCCGTACTCGCCGCGGCGCGCGAAGTCATAGCGGCCCTGCGGGATGGTGCGCACGATCTGTGCAGGAGTAGCCCAGGCCTGGTCAACCGCCGGTGCTTTGGTGGGCAAGGCGTCGTCGCCTGTGACAGCTTCCCATCGCTGCCGGAAGTTTGCCTCGACATCGGCCACCGCCTCGCCCTCGATTCGCAGCGCCACATCGTGCCAGTTCACCCCGGCCCGCAGCACGTGGTCCGGCGTATCCCATCGATCGCCAGCGAAGGTGGTCAAGTCGATGCCGCCCACAAAGGCTACCTGCCCATCGATTACTATCGCCTTCTGATGATGACAGTGGGTAAAGACCGCGGTGCTGTCGAGGCTGCACACGAGGTCACCGCCGGCATTGTTGAGGCGTGATTGAATCCGTTTCACTGTCCTCGTTGTGGGGCGGATCAGTGCCACTGCACCGCTCCAGAGGAGAACACGCACGGGTAACCGCTGCGCCGTGACGGCCAGGACGTCGGTAAGCCGTGTCTGAACCAGGTCATCCGGCTCTCGCCGGCGAAGTGGCACGTCCAGGGTGAGGCACCACCCAGCGACATAGACGTAGTTCTTCGCGTTCAACAGCGCCTCATGCAGTGATTCGAAAAACGCCTGCCCATCGACGAGCGGGGTGATGTGGTTATGCTGCCTGGGCGGTGTACCGCCCGCGTACCACCGCGGGTCTCCGCCCCACCAGGAATCGCGGGCCGCGCGCTCGCTCGCGGCGCTGATCGACCCGCGCCGCAAAGCGCGCTTGTGCCTGCGGTGGAGGAGCGGCGCCAGTGCCGCTCCCGCGCGCCGTTCTGCCTGGACGAAGAGCTGGGCCGGTCGGGACATGGATCCAGAGTACTGCTACCAACCGAGCGGTGACTGCCAGACACGTCAGAACAAGTTGGCGAAGCGCGTGGCCGACGCGCCATGGACGCATCATATCGCGTGTGGTTGGTGGCCCGGGCTGCTGCTTCGACGGTTCGACCATTCCGTCTGGGGCGCGCCTTGAATTCAGCCGCTCCACGAATGTTCTACGCTTAGTCGCATGTGGTGGAATGGCACGTTTTCAGGCTGGTTCTTCCGTGATCGTGTGGGATACGTAGCCAGTGCCGTGACGTTCGGGGTCCTGACGGGCGTGCTCGCACCACTTCTTGGGACGGCGCACCTGCTTGACGTCGCGCTCGTCTACCTGCTCGTGGCACTTATTGGCTCGGCCATCTGGGGTCATCGGGTCGGGTTGGCCAATGCCGTGGCCGCCAACGTCCTGGTGAACCTGTTTTTCGTGCCGCCACTCGACCGTCTGAGCGTCCAGGAACCGGAGAACGTCGTCGCGCTCGTGCTGTTCCTGGCAGTCGCAGCGATCGGCGCAGTAATGTTTGCGTTGCTGCGGCAGCAGCTTCTTGTGGCCGAGGCACGGCGCTGGGAAACCGCCACCTTGCTGGGACTTTCCCAGGCGCTGGCGCACGCGCCGAATCCTCGCAACGCCCTGCAGCAGTTCTGCACTACCGCGGCGCGTGGGCTACGCGCGCAGGGGTGCGCCATCCTGCGCGCCGGCCCGCCGTGGTCGGTTGCAGCCACGACTGGCAATTTGGAGCTTGCCCGTGAGGACGAGGCGATGGCCGCCGAGGCGCTCCGATCCGGCAGCATCGTCCGATCAGGACGCGCGGCGGCGGCCTCCCGGACCACGGTCGGCTCAGCGCTCACGTTCGTACCCTTGCCGGGACGCGAGCAGGGCTGTTTGCGTTTGATAGGCCACCTCGAGCTGCCACCCCTCGTTGAAGAGCAACACTTGCTGGAGGTCCTCGCCAGCGAGGCGACACTCTCCCTGCAACGCGCCCGGCTCGCGGAAGAGGCCTCTCACGTGGAAGCGCTGAACCGTGCCGACGAAATGAAGACGGCGCTGCTATCGAGCATTTCGCACGACATTCGGACACCGCTGACCGCTATAAAGGCCTCGGTGGAGAGCCTCCGTGATGGCAAGCTGCAGTGGTCTGCTCAGGATACGGCGAGCTTTCTCGAGACCATCGAATCGGAGACGGATCGGCTCACCGAGACGGTGAGTAACTTGCTGGAGATGAGCCGGCTCGAAGGCGGCGCAACGAGCGTGCACATCGAGCGCGTGGGCGTTGCGGCGCTCATCGGAGACGCGGTCGCCGCGTCGCGGACCGTCGTTGGCCAACGGAAGATGGATATCTGTGTCGAGGAAGGGCTCGAAATCCGGGCCGACTACACGCTCGTTCTGCGGGCGGTCATCAACCTTATCGAAAACGCGGCAAAATACTCGACGCCCGGGATGCCGATCTCGATTCGCGCGGACGGCGCGGGACGCGTTGTCCGGATAGAGGTGGGCGACTCCGGGCCGGGCATCCCCGCGGCCGAGCTGCCGCACATCTTCGAACGCCTATATCGCGGGTCCCAGGCGGGGCGCGTGCGCGGGAATGGACTCGGGCTTGCCATCGTGCACGCGATGGTCAGACTCTCGGGCGGGCGCGTGGACGTCGTGTCAGACCGCAGCGGCACAACATTTACCCTCGAATTCCCGGCCGTTACCGTGCCCGTATGAATGGAGCTCGTATCCTCGCTGTCGACGATGACCGGGGAATCCTGCTGGCGGTGCGACGGGCATTGGAAGAGCACGGGTATACCGTGCAGGCGCTCGATCGTGGCGAAGACCTCCGGCGCACACTTCATGACTTTCGCCCCGAGGTGGTCCTGCTCGACCGCATGCTGCCCGATGCCAACGGCGTCGACCTCTGCCGCGCGATCCGTGCAGAGAGTGACACGCCCATCATCTTCTTGAGCGCTATCGGCGACGACGCCACGAAAGTCGAGGCACTGGATGCCGGCGCGGATGACTATCTGACCGAGCCATTCAGTATGAGCGAGTTGCAGGCGCGGATGCGGGTGGCGCTGCGCCGGACCGCCGGCCGCAGCAACGCCGCGGTCCTCGAACTCGGCCCGATCAGGATGGACATCGCGATGCGCAACGTGGCGGTCGGTGGCGTGAGTGTGCACTTCACCCCGCATGAGTTCGACCTGCTGCGCCTGCTTCTCCAGTATCCCGGCCGGCTGCTGACCGCGCGGCAGCTACTTGGGCAGGTGTGGGGCCCGGAATACGTGGACGATACGCACATTCTGCGGACGTTCATCCACCAGTTGCGTACGAAACTCGCAGCGGCTGACCCCGCGGCCGCGGCGATGCTCGTGAACGACCCGGGCATCGGTTACCGGATGGTCGAGCCGAAATCCTGACAGCATCCTGACGCTCCGTAGCGGCTGTCCGGACACATCCCGTACGCGGCCGCCGCGATGCTTGGTGCATGGTTTCGCACGTTAGCCACTGGGAAGAGCGCTTCACGTCGCCGGAAACGTGTCCTGGTGCGATTCGCCGATATATCGACCATGGCTGGCAGGTGTCACAGGTGCGCGGCCCGCGGCACGGCCCGTTCGTCGTCCTCTTCCGGATGGATGAGCGCCCGTGAACGCGCCTGCGGTGCTCCTGGTGGACGACGAGCCCCCCATCCTGGATGTCCTTGGCCGGGTGCTGCGCGCGTATGGCTATGCCGTCCGGACAGCCTCCTGCGGCAAAGACGCGCTGTATGCCCTGACCGAAGATGTGCCCGATGTAGTCCTGCTCGATATCAACCTGCCGGACCTGACGGGTTGGGAGGTGCTGCGCCGTCTTGCACCACGGGACCGTGAGCGTGTCCCGGTCATCGTGTTATCGGCCTCGCCGCTCGCCTCTGGTCGCGTGGATGACTTCCATCCCGCGGGTGTGCTTCTCAAACCATTTCCGGTGACCACGCTCATCGAGCTTATCGAGCGTGTCATCAACCAGACATCGACGGAGGAGTCCCCCAATGCCTGATGTCGGGTTCCTCGTGCTCGCGATCGGCGCCTTCCTGTTGTTCTATCTCGCCGCCGAATTCCTGCGGAGGGTCTGACGTGGATATCACGAACGTCGTTGCGCTCGGGATTTCGATCCTCGCCGGGCTCTACATGCTCTATTGCCTGTTCTGGCCTCAGAACCTCTAGGAGTACGCCGTGACGCTCCAGGACGCCGGGTTTCTCGCGCTCTACGTCGTCGTGCTGCTCGCCCTCGCGAAGCCGCTCGGTCTCTACATGACGGCAGTCTATGAAGGCCGCCACACCTGGCTCCATCCCATCGTTCGCCCCGTCGAACGCGGCATCTATCGCCTCGCCGGTGTCGATGAGGAGCGCGAGCAGGGCTGGAAAGGCTACCTCATCGCCATCCTGGCGTTCAACCTGCTGGGTTTCCTGCTGCTCTACGTCATCCTGCGCGCGCAGGGGCACCTCCCGCTCAACCCGCAAGACTTTGCCGGTGTGAAGCCCAGCCTCGCCTTCAACACCGCCGTCAGCTTCATGACGAACACGAACTGGCAGTCATACGGCGGTGAGTCCACGCTCAGCTACTTTTCCCAAATGGTGGGCCTGACATTCCACAACTTCGTTTCGGCTGCGGTGGGGATGGCGATCCTCGTTGCGCTCATCCGGGGACTGGTCCGGCACTCCGCCTCCACGATCGGTAACTTCTGGGTCGACTTAACGCGCGGGACGCTCTACATCCTCGTGCCGCTGGCCTTCATCGTGGCCATATTCCTTGTCTCGCAGGGAGTGATTGATACGTTGAGCGGCTACAAGAGCGTGACCACGCTCGAAGGCGGGAAGCAGCTGCTCGCCATGGGTCCCGTCGCCTCGCAGGAAGCGATTAAGATGCTTGGCACGAACGGCGGCGGGTTTTTCAACGCTAACTCGGCTCACCCCTTCGAAAACCCGACCGCATGGACCAACCTCGTCGAGATGCTCGCGATCCTCGTGATCCCCGCTGGGCTGGTCTACATGTTCGGCAAGATGGCAGGGTCCACGCGCCACGGGTGGGTGCTCATGGGCGTCATGACGAGCCTGCTGCTGGCTGGCGCGATCGTGGCGAACGTCGCCGAGGAGGCGGGTAACCCCAACCTCGACAGCTCAGGCGTCTCACAGTCGGCCAGCGCCGATCAGCCGGGCGGCAACATGGAAGGCAAGGAGCTTCGCTTCGGGATTGGCGAGTCGACGCTCTGGGCGACCGTCACTACAGACGCCTCGAACGGCTCCGTGAACAGCATGCACGATAGCTACACCGCGATTGGCGGCCTCGTGCCACTCGCGAACATGGCGACGGGCGAGGTGATCTTCGGCGGCGTGGGCGTCGGCATGTACGGCATGGTGCTCTATATCATCCTCGCCGTCTTCATCGCCGGGCTCATGGTCGGCCGCACGCCGGAGTACCTGGGAAAGAAGGTGGGCGCGACCGAGGTGAAGGCGGTGATGGTCGCCTTCCTCTCCTTCGCGCTCGCCATCCTGGCGTTCTCGGCCGTCGCGTCTGTCGACCGGTTCGGCACCGACAATCTTGCGAATGGCGGCGCCCACGGCCTCTCGGAGATCCTCTACGCCTTCACATCGGGCGCCGCGAACAATGGCTCAGCCTTCGCCGGCATCAACGCGAACAGCACCTTTTACAACCTCGGCATTGGCATCTGCATGCTCGTCGGACGCTTCCTCCCGATGGTCTGATCTTTGGCGGCCTGCTCACGGGCGTCATCCTCCTCGTCGGCCTGCTCACGTTCTTCCCGGCGTTCTCACTCGGGCCCATCGCGGACCAGTTGCTCGTCCACCACGGCATTCTTTCGTAGGAGACCACACGTGACTGCTCTTCCGGTTGACCATCACAGCGAACGGCCAGGCGTCTGGAACCGCGCGGTCGTGGTCCGGGCCCTCATCGATTCACTCCGCAAGCTTGACCCACGGACGCTCTACCGCAACCCCATTATCTTCCTCGTCGAGGTCGGTGCGCTGCTGACATCCGTGCTGTGGGTGCGCGACGTCGCTGAGGGCAAGTCGTTCGTCCTCGGCCGGTTCGAGCTCCAGATCATGATCTGGCTCTGGTTCACGGTCCTCTTCGCGAATTTCGCCGAGGCGATAGCTGAAGGGCGCGGCAAAGCGCAGGCCGATACCCTGCGCAAGACGCGCAGCACGACCACCGCGCGGCGCGTCCGCGACGACGGCAGCATCGAGCAGATCACCTCACTCGAGCTGTGCCGCGGCGATATCGTACTCGTCGAGGCGAACGAACTCATCCCGGGCGATGGCGACGTGATCGAGGGCGTGGCGTACGTTAACGAGGCTGCCATCACGGGCGAATCGGCGCCGGTTCTGAAAGAGCCCGGCACGGACATCCGCAGCTCGGTCACGGGCGGTACGACCGTTGTCAGCGACCAACTGCGCATCCGTATCACCGCGAACCCCGGCGAAACGTTCCTTGATCGGATGATCAGCCTTGTCGAAGGCGCCTCACGCCAGAAGACGCCGAATGAGATCGCGCTCAACATCTTGCTCGCGGGCCTGACCTTCATCTTCCTGGTCGCAACCGTGACGTTGCAGCCGTTTGCCGCCTATTCGGGCCAGCTTATCTCGGTCGTCACCCTGGTCGCTCTGCTGGTCTGCCTGATCCCGACGACAATCGGCGGGCTGCTCTCGGCTATCGGCATCGCGGGAATGGACCGCCTCGTGCAGCGCAACGTTTTGGCGATGTCGGGACGCGCGGTCGAAGCCGCGGGTGACATCGACACGCTGCTGCTCGACAAGACGGGCACGATTACGTTCGGCAACCGGCTGGCGGCCGAGTTCATCCCGCTCGGCGCGCATGCCATGCCCGAGCTGGTCGCAGCCTCCGTCCGGTGCTCGCTGGATGACGACACGCCGGAAGGCCGCTCGGTCATCGCGCTGGCGAAGGAGCTGGGCTATGAGCGCCTCATCGATACGAGCCGGCTTCCCGGCGGTGAGTATGTGCCGTTCTCGGCTGATACCCGCATGAGTGGGGTCCGGCTCAACGGCTCAGGGACGTTTAAGGGCGCGGTCGATGCGGTACTCGCGGCCGCGGGAGCGCCCGGCGGCGACGGACTCGATGCTGCAGTCCGGCGCATTGCGCTCGAGGGTGGGACACCCCTGGCGGTGATGGAGGATCGCGCTGTCGTCGGGTTGATCTATCTGAAGGACACGGTGAAGCCGGGCATGCGTGAACGCTTCGATGAGCTGCGCCGCATGGGCATCCGTACGGTGATGGTGACCGGCGATAATCCACTCACCGCCGCGACAATCGCTCGCGAAGCGGGTGTCGACGACTTCATCGCG
>JAFKFP010000441.1 GCA_017308185.1 bacterium
GCCAGCACCACATCGTGCTGATTCCGGGCCGAGACATCGAGTGTGACGGTGTGGCGCGATCCCAGGCCGGAGACAGCCGCAACAGTACCTCGGCATGTCACAATGTCGCCCTTGGTGTTAATTCCGCGGAACTGGCACCCGGCCTCGCGCACAATGGCGTCGTCGCCAGCCCAGCCGCGAATCATATTGAACAGATACGACCAGATGAGGTTGCCCTGGCCGAAGGCGCCGGTGGCATTCCCGGCGCGCCGGCCAGCCTCGTCGTCGTGATGGATATCGTTAAAGATGCCGTTGATGGCGGCGTAACGCGCCCATTCGATCGGGCCCGTGTGGTGGACGTATGGAGGAATTTCGTCGCCGATAGCGATTGCCGTCATGAAGCGTCTCCCGTGCGATATGCGGCGGTTGTAGAAAGCCGACGGCGCACTGTCTCGTCGCGTTGATTGAGCCAGAGTTCTTCGTTCGTAATGAAGAGGGTCGGACCGAACCGCGTGGTCTTCCGAGCGGATCACGTCGCCAGGGCGCATGATCTCGCCGAACTCATCGGATTGGCCGCCGTTGAGCAGCGTGAAGCCTTCGCGTCTGAGCACCGGGCCGACCCCTGAGTCTGCACCTCGTTTCGGAAACTGGGCGTCCATCGTCCACGCGAACGGGTTGAACTCCTGGGGAGCGATGATGCCTCCCCAACGAGTCGACGCAGCGTATCCCGCATCCCAGAAGAGCTTCGGCGGCTCCTCCGGCCAGTACACGTTGACAGCCCATCGCTGAATATCCGCGACTGCGATCGGATAGGCCTCCTTCCATTCGCCCCACACGCCAATCTGGTCGGCGAGGTCAGCTGGCAGGGAAGTGCCGTCCTCATCACCGGACATCGTCAAATCACTCCTTCGGCCCGCAGGCCGGCCAGCGCCGCGTCATCGAGTCCGAGCCAATCGCCATACACCTCTCGGTTGTGCTCACCGATACCGGGCGCAGTCGCATAGATCTGTCCGGGTGTGCGCGACAGCTTCGGCACTGGTGCTTGCTGCTTGATGCGGCCAGCAACGGGATCATCCACGTCGATGATCATCTCGCGCGCCGCGAAGTGCGGGTCGGCGACGATATCTTGGGCATTGAAGACGGACGCCGCGGGCACTCCGGCGTTCACCAGTTCGTCGATCGCCCGGGCGCAGTCGCGTTCCTTCACCCACGGGGCGATAGCAGCGTTGAGCTGGTCGAGCGCGGGCACACGCTGAGGGAGCGTCGCGAACTCGGGCGAGTTGGCAAATTCGGGCAGTCCGATGAGTTCGAACAGCCGGCGGAAGTGGTGATCTGCACCGGCGTGGATCACGATCCAGCGTCCATCGGCAGTCTCGAACTGATCGCCAGGGGCGATCCCTGGGACGCGATTCCCGGAACGTTCACGGATCTGGCCCGAATGGCTGAAGTTCGCGACGAGCGGCCCTGCGAGACGGAAGATCGTCTCGTAAAGCGCGAGGTCAATCTCCTGCCCCTTTCCGGTCCCGGCGCTATCGCGGTTGAAGATCGCGACAAGCGTCGCGAAGGCGCTCATGAGTCCCGTGCCGTAGTCCGC
>JAFKFP010000300.1 GCA_017308185.1 bacterium
CCTCTCGCTAGAGTTCGCATGCAATGCATGTCTGCATCCGCCTGAGCCTGAAGGCGCCCTCGACGACGTAATCGACAGTGCGGAGGCCGCGGTACTGGCTGGCCGGCCTCAAACCGAGGTAGTGGCCGATGCTGAGGGGCGAGGGCTGCATCACCGCAAGACTGCGAGCGGCGTCTATCTGTTCGAACGCGGCGATGTGATAGCGTTCTACCAGATAGGCCGGTGAGCACGGATACCTGCTGCGAATGCAAAACACCAATCGGAGAGCGGGGGGCGCGCGTTTGTGCGGCATGCGGTGGACTGTTCCACTTCCCCGATGCCCGCATCGGAGAACCGGGTGTTGTTTGCGGCACACAGATCATCGGCCTGCGCGAGATCACCGGGCGTGACGCTGTGCCACTGTGCCTTCGGTGCGACATGGCATTTCGCCTTGAATACGGGGTACCCTCATGAGCCGTAAACGCAGAAACCGCACCCGGCCGAGTGGGCAGATGGCCGACGCAGCGACAACCGCACAACCCGAGGCGGAAGAGGACGATCGGCCGCCTCTCCCTCATTGGAACTGGCGCACGTTCCCCGTCTATTTCGCCCTTTCGCTGGGGGGGTTTGTGGGTGGATATGCGGGGTATCTCACCGGTTATGTGCACGGGAACAGCGGCGATGCCCTTCCCTCCACGATAATGTTTGGCGTGCTCGCCCTGCTGCTTGGTTTCGGGGTGGCGAGGTTGGGGGTGCGCGGACTGATGGGCTGGGGCGTTATTCGCCCGACGCCCAGGCGGCCGCGCAAATGAGCGGTTACAGCGTTGGGGTAGACGCGGGCTGCACTTCGTGTCGGTTTGACACTTTCTCCTATTGGTGGCATCGTGGAAGCACACCGACTTAGTGTCTTATAGACACTAAGTCGAACTCACCCGGAGAATCGAATGGTAGCGCTTACGGCCGCGCCGGCGACGTCCACTCCTGACTACAACGACCCAACCACTTGCCCAACCGATAGCCTCACGCCAGTGCCGCTGGTGGAAGAGCCTGCTTTCGTCAGCTGGCAGCAGGACATCCCGGGCCGATATCTCGAAATGACTCCCGATGAGCTTGACGAGCGCATTCGTTCTGCCCGGGGAGTCCTCGGGGCCAAGCTCTCGATCCTCGGACATCACTACCAGCGTGATGAGGTCATCAAGTACGCCGATCTGACGGGTGATAGCTTCAAGCTTGCGCAACACGCTGCCAGTGCCGAAGGGGTAGAAACGGTTCTCTTCTGCGGGGTCCACTTTATGGCGGAATCGGCCGACATCCTTACCCGGCCCGACGTGCGGGTGATCCTGCCGAATATGGCCGCCGGTTGTTCGATGGCCGACATGGCCGACCCAGACGATGTATACGAAGCGTGGGACACCATCACCGAGGCACTTGGCGGGGCTGCGAAGGTCATCCCCCTCACGTACATGAACAGCGCCGCCAGCCTTAAAGCCTTCGTCGGGGAGCGTGATGGCCTCGTGTGCACATCGAGCAACGCGCCGAAGACGTTCGACTATGCGTTTGCCCGGGGAGATAAGATCCTGTTCTTCCCCGACCAACACCTTGGTCGCAATACAGGCTGGTCCATGGGTATCCCGCTCGACGAGATGGCACTCTGGAACTGGCGATTGCCGAACGGCGGCCTTACCGACGAGCAGATTGACAAAGCCAGGGTGATCCTCTGGCAGGGGCATTGCAGCACACATCAGCGGTTCTCTGTGGAACAGATTGAGCAAGCGCGCGCCAAGTACCCAGACGTTAACGTCATCGTCCATCCTGAATGCCGCTGGGAAACGGTCCAGGCAGCCGACGACAACGGTTCAACCGAGAAGATCATTCGCACGGTAACCGCGGCGGCGGCCGGCACGACGTGGGCGATCGGCACCGAGATCAACCTCGTGAACCGGCTCGCACACGATAATCCCGATAAGCGGGTGTTCTGTCTCGATCCTGTTGTGTGCCCCTGCAGCACGATGTACCGCATCCATCCGGCTTACATCGCATGGACGCTCGAGAGCCTCATCGCCGGCCAGCCGGTGAACGAAGTACGGGTAGATGCGGAAACGAGGAAGTGGGCGCTCGTCGCGCTAGAGCGAATGCTGACGCTCGTCTAGTTCAGTTCTGCGACCCCAGCCCGAAGTACTTGCTCCGGCGATACTCGGTGACCTCGTCGCGTGCCTGGGTCAACAGTTCTTCCAGAATGGCCGCGAGTTCGACCACACGCTCGAAGGCCGGTATGGCTTCGAGCAATCGTTGCTTGGTTTGCTCGGGCGCCTGGAGCCACGGGCCGAGGAAGTTCACCAGAGCATGCGGCTCCGTCGGCAGTTCCATCCCTCGGGCCCACTGGTCGGTGAGAGACAGCGCCAGCCGAAAATAGGCGGGGAAGACCGTACGGACCGTTTCGATGGCGAGCCGTAGCTTGTCATCTGGGACAGGATTGTCATCTTCGATGAATTCGACTTCGCCAAACGGAAACGGTCGCGGTGTCAGCATCTCGACCAGTCGAAAGCGGCGCGTGCCTCGAGCGCTGAGTGCGAACCTACCCGCGTCGATTTCGGTCCACTCTTCTATTCGGGCCATCACACCGACGCCAAAAGGGATCGCTGTGCCGCCCACTTCCTCGCCCTCGCGGATGAGCAAGACGCCGAACTCTCCGCCGGAACTGATCAACTCGCGGACCATGGTCTTGTACCGCTCCTCAAATATGCGCAGCGGAAGGGCCATCCCCGGGAACAGGACAGTCCTCAATGGAAAAAGCGGTACCTGCAAAACCACGCTCCCGCTACCGCAGCCGGCGCCGTTAGCCCTTGCGCGATGCTAGCCATGCATCCAGGTCGGGCTGATGTTCTTCAAAGTGGCCTATCCCGGCACCCTGTAGCAGACGGTTGCCGATCCGCGGCCTCCCCTTCTCAGGATCGATGCCGTACAGGCTATCGTCGAGCGCCTCGGCGGCGCTGCGGTAGCGGTCGTAGGCCGCATCCCAATCGGCCAGTGCAGCGGTCCCCGGCTTCGCGGCCGCGGAGAAACGATCGTTCCATGGCTGCGGATCGCTGTAATCGACCCCTTCGGGTGCGGGCCGTTCGCCGCGACCTACGCGTTCGAAGCCTCCCGCCATCTCGCGCCACCAACCGGCCATATGTGCGAGCACTTGTGAGAGGTTCCACGTTCCGAGCCAGGTCTCGCTGTACGCCGCATCAGGCAGATCCGCGATGCTGCTGCGGAAGCGGTCTCGTGCCGCATCAAGCTCATTGATAGCGTCCTGCTTGTCTGTCATCCCGGTCCTCACTTTCGCGGCGGGTCGAAGCGCCGTACGGTCTGATTTTATCCCGTTTGACATGCCCAGCGCCCGAAGCTGCCGTAGAGGCGCGCGTTACATGCTACGCAGGATCTTGATCCGCTCTTCGATTGGCGGATGCGTGTCGAACAAATTGTTGAGGAAGCTCTCGTGGTCCTTCAAGGGATTCGCGATATAGAGGTGGGCCGTTGCCTTGTTCGCGGCCTCGAGCGGTTCCGTGTCGTCCGAAATCTTCTCGAGCGCCCGGGCGAGCGCTCCAGGGTTGCGGCAAAGCAGCGCTCCGCTCGCGTCGGCCAGGTACTCACGGTTTCGACTGATGGCCATTCGTATAATCTGCGCGATGAGCGGCGCGAGGATCGCCCCAACAATCGCAATCACGAGGTACACGATAGCGGCGTTGCCACCCTGGTCGCGGCTGCCACGCCGCGAGCCTGCTCCGAACATCGTATAGCGCAAGAAGAAGTCGCTTATGAGCGCCACGAGACCGACAAGGACAGTAACCACCGTCATGGTCCGGATGTCGTAGTTGCCTATGTGCGACATCTCATGGGCGATGACGCCTTCGAGCTCAATCGGCTCAAGCTTGTCCAGGAGTCCGCGGGTTGCAACCACATGTGAGTGGTAGGGATCGCGGCCAGTCGCGAAGGCATTGGGGGCCGAGTCTTCGAGCACCCATGTGCGAGGCATGGGCAGCCCCGCACCGATCGACAGGTTCTCGACCCGCCGAACGAACTCCCACTCCTCCTCCTTTGTGACTTCGTGTGCACCTGAGATTCCCAGAACCACACTCGTCGACGCGTAGTAACTGATCAGCGCGTAGCCAATGAGCAACACGCCCACGATGCCGAGCACAGGGGGCATGGTGGTCGGACCAACACCAACAGCGAGGAGGATGACCGCCACCAGTGCAGCGATGAACAGCACGAAGAGGATCATCAAGAGCCAAGTCTGGCGTTTGTTCTTTCCGATACGGTCGTAAACAAGCACCGAACCAGCGACAGCTGAACCCGGGGGTGGGACGGATGGCTGAGATGCGTCGCTCATGGCCTTGCAAACCCCACCCCTGCTGGGGCCACGACATGCTGAAAGCCGACGGAGCGGCCCGCGTGATGGTGCGTCACCGATGCCATCTTTCGGGCAGAACCATCACAACAACGCACTGATGGCGGAGCGCCGGCATCAAAACGCTGGCTACGTCGCGAAGCTGACGGTGACGTCTTTGCGAGCTTCCTCCTCGGCCTCGAAGAACTCGGAGGGCTCGAAGTGGAACATCCCCGCGATAAGGACGTTAGGAAATACCTGGATCTTCTGGTTATAGCTCGACACATTCGTGTTGTAGAACTGGCGCGAGTAGGCAATCTTGTCCTCGGTGTCCGTAAGTTCGCGTTGAAGGTCGAGAAAGTTTTGGTTCGCCTTGAGGTCCGGATAGGCTTCGGCGACAGCGAACAGGCGGCCGAGGGCCTGAGTGAGCACGTTGTTGGACTGGGCCGCCTCCTGGGCTCCCTGGGCCTGCATGAGCCCCGCGCGTGCCTTCGCGACATCCTCAAAGATTTCCTTCTCGTGTGCAGCGTAGCCCTTGACCGTCTCGACGAGGTTAGGGATGAGGCTTGCGCGCCGTTTGAGCTGGACATCGATACCCGACCATGCTTCTTTGACACGGATGCGCGCCTTGACCAGTCCGTTATAGGTGCCCCAGAGCGCAGCCACGATGATCACGATAATCGCGATTATGACGATAATGGCGATGAGTGCTCCCATCTCACGACCTCCCTTGGCTCTCGCGCCGATCCTATCATATATGGAAGCGGATTCGTGGATTTTCAGTGCTCGTACAGGCGGAGGCCCACGATGCCTATCAATACGAGACCGATGGAGAGAAGCTTGCCTGCATTCGCGGATTCGTTGAATGCCCAAATACCGACGGCGACGGTGCCCGCCGCCCCAAGGCCCGTCCAGACGGCGTAGGCCACGCCGACTGGGAGCGTTTTCACGGCGTATGCGAGCAAACCAAAGCTCAGAGCGCCCGATGCGCACAGCAACACCGTCCACCAGAGGCGAGTGAAGCCATGAGACTGTTTCATCGAGACCGCAAACACGATTTCGACGAGACCGGCCAGCACCACCAGAACCCATGCCATGTATGCGATCCTACCGGACTTCCGCCCTACGGCGGCGCCCTATACCAGGACACCTTCCACGATAAGGTCAGCCACCTCATCTGAACTCATACCGATGATCCGCTCACAGACGTCCATCGTGTCATTACCAAACAGCGGAGCGGGGGCATCGAGTTCGCCCGGCGTCGCACTCAGCACCATGGCAGGGCCATCGTAGGCTGATCGGCCTGTGTCGGCGTGGTCGAGGTAGCGGTAATATCCACGCTCCCGCATGTGCTCGTCACGGTCGAGGAGATCCTCGGCGTTCTGGACCACCCCGCACGGCACCCCTCGCTCCTGCAAGGTTTCCATCACATCTTCCGCGCGGCGGTCCCGCGTCCAGGTGGTAATGAGCTGCTCGAGTTCAGCCTCATTGGCTTTGCGGCCTTCGAACGAGTCGAACTTCGCGTCCGCCTGCCCGCCACCAATGGTATCGACGACTGCGCGCCAGAGGGCATCGTTTCTGAGGGCGATGACGGCCCAACGATCCTCCGAACCGATGGACTCTGGATCGTCGGCGCATCGGAACGCCCCGTGAGGGGCCATGATTGGGCTGCGATTGCCTTCCTGCCTCTGGACGTTGCCGGTGGCGAGGTAATCAGCGACTGCCGTGCCCAATACGTTCACTACCGATTCCACTTGCGGCAGTTCCACCAACTGGCCTTCACCCGTCTTGTTGCGGTGGCGCAGGGCGGCCAACATCGCCACGACCGTGTGCCCAGGGTTGATTACGTAGTCTGGATAGTTGGTCCCCACGCCGATGGGCCCGCGCTCGGGGAATCCCGAAAGTGCGGTGAATCCCGTTACAGGGGTCAGCACGGCGCCAAATCCGAGGAAATCTCGGTGGGGGCCGTCGAGCCCCTGCATCGGTTGGTACGCGGCGATGAGTCGTGGATTTATCGCGTGCAGTTGGGGCCACTCAAGGTTCCAGCGCTTCACCACGCGTGGTGTGAAGTTCGTAAGGAACATGTCGCATTTCTCGATGAGGCGGTGCGCTACTTCCTGCCCCTTCTCGGTGTTCAGGTTGAGCTGCATCGACAGTTTGCCGGCATTGAAGTTGTTGTAGTAGCCGGACATGTTGTAGCCGGTCTTCAGGGTGCCATCCTCATTCTTCGGGACAGGCTGGCCAAGGCGGAGGCCATCCATCTTGGCCTCGGACTCCACGCGGATCACCTCGGCGCCGAAGGTACACAGTGTTTGGCCGGCAATCGG
>JAFKFP010000442.1 GCA_017308185.1 bacterium
GGATGTTCTTGATGATGTGTGTCGGGTTCCAGTTCTTCAGTGCTTCCAAAATCTCTGGGCTACGGCCGAATCCACGCGAAAGGATTGTGCAAACCGAATCGTGCCCCAACATCAACCGATTCGCGTGACCCAACCCGATGAGGCCCAGGAGTGAAGCCACACGGATGTCGTCTGATGCGGAGATCCCGAAACCAAAGCGGTCAAACGAAAGCCATGCGCCACGGTCCAATACGCCGAGCAAATAGGGGATATTCCCGTTGCCGCACGAGTGCCCTATCGCGGCGCGGTTTGGCTGCATCCCGCAGCTCTCAAATAGATCGAGCTGTGCGAGTCCCATCGGTCCGTGCTCGTCCGTGTGCGTGATAATCGGCGCGCCTGTCGCGACCTGAGCTGTGGCTGCAGCCCGGTGCGCCTTTTCCTCTTGCTCCGTCACGTGTCCGGCGTTCGTCGCCGTCTTAATTATCCCTGCCTTGATGCCGGTGTGGGCCATACCAGTTGTGAGATCGGCAATAAAGACCTCCGCAATTTGTTCCTCGCTCAAGCCACGAAAATATGCAGGTATGCCCATCTCCGCGTGGTAAAGCCCCGTCGAGGCGATGATTGTCACCCCTGACTTCTCTGAGGCTTCCGCCTGGAACTCCGGGTCTCGCCCGATGTCCATCGGCGCCGGGTCCACGAACGTCCGCACACCGAGGTCTTTCAGCTCCCGCAGCATGTCGACCGCTTTGGCAAGCTCCTGCGCCCGGTCGAACGTGAACTGGTTGTCCCACTGCCAGCCTGCCCAGCCGATGAGTAAGTGTTCGTGGATGAGCGTGAACCCAAGGTCTGCCGTATCCACGGGCCCCAGCACCGAGTTGATCGCTACCATTCGTGACCTCCGCTCTCAACGGTGCGGCGGCCTCCTGGTGCCGATGCGATGGCAAGTGCCGAGTATGCCCCAGCTGTTGTAGGCGGTTGCGCATTACGCCCGGCGTTGCCGAGACGCCATCGAGTGTCCATCGACGGCCCAACGCGACCTTTGCCAACCATTTGACTGCAGAGCGCCTGTCTCCAGACGCCAAGAGGTACAGATCCCAACCCGTCGCCC
>JAFKFP010000443.1 GCA_017308185.1 bacterium
CGGAAGCCCGCCTGTCTCTACCTCGGACCCCGTCTTCGCCGAAGCCGAAGATGACGTCCGCGAGCGCAACGCCCATTTCCTCGGCATGCGCGGCTCGCACACGGCCGACTGGTACCACCGAAAGCTCGGCCGCATCCTCTGGGAATACTGCGGCATGGCCCGCAACGCCGAAGGCCTCACCCATGCCCTCGGCGAAATCGCCGAGCTTCGCCAGGACTTCTGGAGCGACCTCAACGTCCCCGGCGATGACCGCTCCCTCAATCAGTCACTCGAAAGGGCCGGCCGCGTGGCCGACTTCATCGAACTCGGCGAACTGCTCTGCCAGGACGCCCTCCAGCGCGCGGAATCGTGCGGCTGCCACTTCCGCGAGGAGTACCAGACGCCTGACGGCGAGGCCCAGCGCAACGACCGCGACTTTGCCTACGTGTCCGCGTGGGAGTACCAGGGCGCCGGCGAGCCTGCCTGCCTCCACAAGGAGCCGCTCGAATTCGAATACGTCCATCTCATCCAAAGGAGCTACAAGTGACGCTCTCGCTCACGCTCAAAATCTGGCGCCAGCAGGGCCCGCAAGACGCGGGACACTTCGAAACCTACGAGGCGGCAGAAGTCAGCGAAGACATGTCGTTCCTCGAAATGCTGGACGTCGTCAACGAAGAATTGGCGGGCGACGGCAAGGATCCGATCGCCTTCGACAGCGACTGCCGCGAAGGCATCTGCGGCATGTGCGGTGTGGTGATCAACGGCATCCCCCACGGCAACGGCGAGCACATCACGACCTGCCAACTCCATATGCGCCGCTTCAAGGATGGCGACACGCTTGTGGTCGAGCCGTGGCGCTCCGAAGCGTTTCCGATCATTAAGGACCTCGTGGTAAACCGCGGCGCGTTCGACCGCATAATCCAGTCGGGTGGCTACATCAGCGCGCCAACGGGCGCGGCCGTCGAAGCGAACAGCATCCTGGTGCCGAAGGCGGCGGCGGACCTCGCGATGGATGCAGCCGCATGCATCGGCTGTGGTGCATGTGTTGCGGCCTGCCCGAACGGCGCAGCGCAGCTGTTCACAGGCGCGAAGGTCTCGCACCTTGC
>JAFKFP010000301.1:0-3075 GCA_017308185.1 bacterium
GACGGGGTCCTCAACGGGCGGATAGCGCTCGAGGACGTGACGTTCGGATACGACCCGGAGCGGCCCGTGCTTTCAAATATCAACACAGTGATCGAAGCGGGGCAGCATGTGGTGCTTGTGGGCCCGACGGGCGCGGGGAAATCGACGCTCGCCAAGCTCATGACGCGGATCTACGACCCCACCGCAGGCAAGGTGACGCTCGACGGCCACGACCTTCGCCAACTTCGAACAGAAGACCTGCGCCGCAGCGTGGCGATGGTGCCCCAGGAGGGGTTCCTGTTTAGCGGGACGATTCGCGAGAACATCCTGTTCGGGCGCACGGACGCGGCGCCGGCCGAAGTGGAAGATGCCTGCCGCGCTGTTGGCATCCACGAGTTCGTGATGGGGCTTGCCGATGGCTACGAGACGTACGTGAGCTTCCGTGGCTCGCAGTTCTCGGCCGGGCAGCGGCAGCTCATTTCGATTGCGCGGGCGTTCCTTGCCAACCCGCCTATCCTCGTGTTGGACGAAGCCACTTCGAGCCTCGACCCATCAACCGAAGAGTTAGTCGAAGACGCCCTGCGGGAGCTGCTCCGCGGCCGCACGAGCATCGTCATCGCCCACCGCCTGAGCACGGCTGAGCACGCCGACCGGGTACTCGTGGTGGACCAGGGTTCGATCGTGGAGGACGGGCACCACTTCGAACTGCTGCGCCGGGGCGGCTACTACAGCGCGCTCTACAAGCAGTGGACGAGCGGCAGGCGCCACGGGGACGATGAGGTTGGTGAACTGGTCGCGGGCGGCTAGGGCGGCGCGCTCGACACCCTCCAATCTGGACGCCGCCCACGCGGCGACGTGCGCGGCTGTGACGGTCACCCGACCTACGGTTGGAAGCCTTCTTTGCGGAAAGGCCCATCGCGCCAGGCGAGCGCTGCTTTGAGCCCCTCTTCACGCGAAATACGGTTGAACTCGCCGGCGTTCGGGCGGTACTGACCACTGAGCGCGTGCCATTGCGGCGCCGTCGACATCGCGGTGCGCATTCCCATTACTTCGAACGCCTGGTTGGCGGACATCTTGTTCGCGGCCAGCAGGTCCGGAGCGACCTGGCTGAGTGGCCGGAGCTCGCGCATGACCTCTTCTTCGAGCTTATCGGCGGGGAAGCTCTTCGCGACCCAGCCCCACTCGGCGGCTTCCGCGCCCGAGAGCGAGTTGCCAGTGAGCTGCAGATACTTCGCCCGAGCCATCGAAAGCTTCCAGGGGAAGTAGTTCACATCGGGTGTGGTCATGCCGCGCATCGGTGGGTAGCCAATTCGCGCGTCATCGGCGACGAACGCGATGTCACACATGGACATGAGTTCGGTGCCGCCGGCGAGGCAATAGCCATGGACCATCGCCACCACAGGCTTCAGCAAGTCCCAGATGACAAACCAATCGCGAAGGCAGCTGCGCGTGAACTGGTCCGTCCAGCCGTCGAATTGAGGGGAGATCCAGCCCGAGGTGCGGCGGTTGCCCGACGGGTCGGGGGTGATGTCGTAACCGCTGCAGAACGATGTGCCCGCGCCGCTGAGCAGGATGACTGTCACATTGTCGTCACGTTCCGCCTGGCGGAGGGCGTCGGTCAACTCCTCGCGCAGTTGGAAGCTCAGGGCGTTGCGCTTGTCTGGGCGGTTGAGCGTGATGTGGGCGATGCGGTCCTGGACTGTGTAGAGGATCTCGGTGTAAGCCATGGTGGACTCCTTGGGCATGTGAGGAAGGAAGTATGCGGGGTGAGCGTGGAGCGCCCTCACCCGCAGCCCCTCTCCCGGGACCAGGGAGAGGGGACTCGTGAATCACTTGATGGCGAGTGGATTGATGGGCGAACCTACTGCCTTCGAGAATTTGAGTACGGGCGCGGTGAAGAAGAATTCCCAGACGCCATCGGCCGCGCAGTCGGCTGCGAGTTCTTCGAAGTCGAGGATCTCTCCGAGCGTCATCCCCATGTCGCGGATGAGCACCATATGGACGTTGAGCGCGACATCGGGGTACTCACCAGGGAGGACTTCGATGGCCCAGTTATCAGAGGCGACGACGGCGACGTCGCGGTCTCGGAGCCATTGAGCGCAGGCCATGCCGAGGCTCGGTTCGCCGGCCATGAATGCATGGGCGTCCTTTTCCTGGATGAACTTCCGGCGCCAGCCGGTGCGGAAGAGGAGGATATCGCCGGGCCCGACGGAGACGCCGCCCTGGCGCTGGATGGCGGCTTCGAGGTCATCCGGGGTGATGGCATAGCCGCGTTCGAGCCATTCGACGCCTTTGAGGGCGGCGATATCGAGGAGGACGCCACGGCCTGCAATCCCCTTGGCTAACCGGTCGATCGAGTTGTGGGCAGCACCGTGGACCGTGACGTCGCTCGCGGGATAGCCGTTGTAGAGCTGGTCATCGTAGAAGACGTGCGCAAGGCTATCCCACTGCGACGCACCCTGGAGCGGCATGAAGATGTAGTCGTCCGCGAACTTGAAGCCCCCGGGGAAGACCTGGTCCTCGCCAGTTTGCGACATGAGATGGACGGGATTGATGCGGCCTCCTCCGGGCTGCGGGCCATCTGCACCGAGCGGTATACCGAGATCGAACACCTTCCCGGTCTTGATGAGCTGGCCAGCACACCGTCCCGCGCTCATCACCAGGGCCCCAGCGGCCCCAGTTGCTCACGCGCTTGCCGATCGAGCGGAAGTCTTCCATGGATACCTCCTGTCGCTGTCGAGAAGTCAAACACTGATGGCAGTGAGGCCGATCGGTTCGTCCGTTGTGGCATGGCTGTCATAGAGCTGGCGCACGTGCTGTTCGTCCATCCCGAGGATGTGGCTGAACACGTACCTGTTGGCCTCGCCAAAGCGGGGCGACGCCATGCGCACGGCGGGCTTCGTGAGCGAAAATTCCCACGGGAAGCCGGGATAGGGCATCACGCCGGTATCGGGATGGTCGATAAACACGAAGGCGTTGCGGGCGAAGAAATGCGGGTCGGAGTGGAGCTGCCAATTGTGCAGGATGGGTGCGGCTGGTATCCCGCGCGATTGCAGCAGGCGTGGGGCCTCCTGTTGCGACTGCGTCGCGGTCCAG
>JAFKFP010000301.1:3086-13242 GCA_017308185.1 bacterium
ATCAATCTCGGCGCGATGCTGGATGCGCTCAGCATTGGACCACGAAGGATCACACGTGAGGCCAGCCGCCGAGCAGAGGGCGGTCCACTGTGCATCGGTGCGGACGGCGATGGCCACCCAGTCATCGGCGCCGGCGCAGCGGTATGCACCGGTGGGCGCGGCATCCGGGTCGATGTTGCCTCGGCGAGGCATGAGTTCGCCGGTAGCAGCGTAGTGTGTGAATGACTCGAGCATAAACGGGATCGCTGATTCGGTGAGGGCGATATCGATGTGGGCGCCCTGGCCGGTGCGATCACGGCGCTCGAGGGCGGCCAATATCGCGACCACGGCGTGCCCGCCCGCGATGGGGTCGGCGACAAACGAGCCGGTGCGAAACGGTGTCGAACCGTCGTAGCCTGTCATGGCAGCAAGTCCGCAAGCAGCTTCGATGTTCGAACCGTAGGCGACCCAATCACGTCGCGGGCCAGTGGCGCCAAAACCACTGATGGACGCCATGATGAGCCGAGGGTTGGCCTCCGCGAGGGCTTCGTACCCGACGCCAAGGTTCGGCATGACACGGGCGCTGTTGTTCTCCACCAGCACGTCGGCCCACCGGACGAGGTCAAAGAGGACGTCGCGACCGCCTTCAGTGGAGAGATCGAGCGCGAGGTCGCGCTTGTTTCGGTTCATCTCGTTGAAGTAGCCGGAGCGGTTCCAGTGGTACTTGCCTGGCTGGGCGCCGGGGTAGTGGCTGACGCGAGTAGCGGGCTTCGTCGCGAGTTCTATCTTGATGACCTCGGCCCCGAGGTCACCCAAATGGCGGCCGGCGATAGGCCCCGCCCAGTTATTTGTGATCTCGATCACGCGGAGTCCGGCGAGCGGTCCCTCGTTGTTGGCTACCGCGCTCGAAAGCGCCATTGCGGCCGGCGCGACGGGGGCCAGCTCCGCAGCCAGCGCGGATTCGAGCAACGGCGGGGACGGCCTGGGCGCCCACGCATCGGTCCAGCGGTATGGCAGGCCGGGCACCCGCGCGCCGCCAAGTTCGCGAAAATAGTCCCGGCTCTTAAGCTGTTCATCCGCGAGCAGCGACTCTGCGGTACCAACATTTGTGACAGGAATACGGAGGTCCTGGGCCACGGGCACGATTTCGTCGACCGTCTTCGTCGCTGCCCACTCCGCCACCAGTGCTTTGAGGTCTTCGCGGTTGGCGAAGAGGCCCTGCGGCGTGGACCAGCGTGGGTCGCCGAGTAGATCGGGCCGATCGATGAGGACAAGGAGGCTCTCGAAAATGAAGGCGTAGAAGAATACCCAGCCATCTTTGGCCTTGAGGAGGTCGCAGCCTGCACGCTGTAGAATGCGGCCCTCATGCGTCCAGGCGACGGTGGTGCTCCAGTGGGCGCCCAGCATCGCTTCGGCTGCCGAAACTTCGACCTCCTGGCCGTGGCCGGTGACGCATGCGTAGCGCCTTGCGGCGAGCGCTGCAATTGCCAGCTGCATGCCCGCATGGAACTGCGCCTGGCGGCCGGGAACGCGCAGCGGCGCGCGCCCCATTTCACCACCAAGCGACCAATAGCCACCCATGGCATAGTCAGTCAGTTCATCGCCGGCCCACCGTGCGTACGGGCCATGGCGCCCGAAGTGGTCTGCATTGGCGATGACGATGCTGGGGTTATATCTCCCGAGGTCCTCGAAGAGGGCGCCCTGCGGCATCTCCGGCGCGGCGAAATCAGTGATTACCAGGTCGTACGAGGGTGCAGCGCGGCGAATCCCATCGAGCAAGGCCTCCTGCGACACCTGGCGCGCCAAGATATCGGCGCCGTCCTCGAAGAACGAGCGGAAGAGAGCGCCACGGGCCGGCCAATCGCCGGCCCGTGGCGGCTGCCACTGCCACCAGCTTAAGCGTGCGCCAAGGCCCTGGAGAAGCCATGCGGCGTAAGCGCCAGCGACTCCACGAGCGAGATTGAGGACCCGGAGATCAAGAGGTGTATTTTCGGACATGGCACGCTCCGGTGGGCGGGCTGGCCGGCGCTTCGACGCCGGCCAACCTTTGAGGGACTGATAATCAGGCCGAGACCTTCTTGCCGCCACGCCCGCTCGGCGCGGTGTCATCCACCCACACGTTGCGGTAGTTGGCGGCGGCATAGTTGCCGATCGTCGTGTAATAGGTGTTGGCGATGGTATGGACCCATGGTTGGGCGGCATACCACGTATGGAAACCATGGATGTAGAGCACATCCTGGTTCTTGTTGAAGACGTCGAACGCCTGTTTGGCGAGTGACGTCCACTCATCCGGGTTGGTGGATTTGTGGATTTTGTCGATGATGGTGTTGAGCTCGGCGTCGTTGACTTTGGCGTAGTTCGCGGCCGAGCCAACGCCAAACATGGGGCGCATCACCTGGTCGATGTCGTAGCCAAGGATGCTGCCCTCTGCGTTGGAGAGGATCGCGTCGAAGTCGCCCTGCTGGAGTGCCGTGGTGGTTCCGAGTGGCGGCGTTGTTTCAATCTTCATGTCCACGCCGACGTCCTTCCAGAACTTCTGGACGAGGGTCATCCACGACGGGACCGTCGCCGATGCCTGCTTCGCCGTGAAGCTGAAGCCGTTTTCGTATCCTGCCTGCTTGAGCAGGTCCTTGGCGCCTTTGGCGTCGTACTGCATGTACTTGCCCATGTCTTTAAGGGCAGGCGGGCCATCGAGACCCATCTGGTCGTAAGGGACTGGGCTGCTGGCCGCGACTCCGGCGCCGCCGAGTGCAACTTTCACGATCTGTTCGCGGTCCAGCGCCATGGAGAGCGCCTGGCGTACGCGCACGTCGCTGAAATACTTGTTCTTCCAGTTGAGGAACACGCGATGCGGCGTGAGCGCCCACTCGGCATCGGTTGTGACCTGGAGCTTCGGGTTCGCCTTGAGTAAATCTTCGAGGACAGACGGGAGCTGGCCTTCGAGATCGGCGCAGTCGACCGACTGGCCCCGGAGGCCGGCCTGAAGCGAGGCGATGTCGGCGTAGTACGTGGATACGTAGTTGTCGACGAAGGGGAGCTTCGCGCTCTCATAACCCTTCAGCCAGCGCGCGGTATCCCAATACTTCGGGTTGCGTACGGCGTGCGAAATCTGGAGCGCCTTGGAATCTTTCAGGATGAACGCGCCGGTGCCGATTGGCTGCGTTTTGAACTTATCCTGGTTCTCGTAGTGCTTCTGGTTGAAGATCTGGTAGTACGGCAACGCGAGGACATCGGGGAACTTCAGGGCGGGCGCCTTCAAGGTGAACTGGACCGTGTACGGGTCCGGCGCCGTGATGTGGTCCACTTCCGAGAGCGGCAGATTCCAGAGGCTGGTGTCGATGTAGCGCTCGAACGAGAACTTCACGTCGGCCGATGTCATCTGGGCCCCGTTGACGGGGTCTATGTCATGGAAGTAGACATTCTGCGGCAGCGTGAAGGTCCACGTGAGGTAGTCGCTCGAGTGCTCTGCTTTGGTTACCAGGTCCGGCTCGATGGCGGCGGTATCGAGGTTGAGGCCGGCGTGAAGGGCGGAGTAGTACAAACCGTTGTAATAGGGCGGGAACTGGGTGAGTGTCTGGGTGGTCATCAAGTTCCAGTCAGGGGGAGGGAAGCCTGCCGCCTGGAGGGTGCCGCCCATGTACGGGGTGCCGCCCCACTTGAGATTCCGCCAGTTGTACTTCTTGACGTACTCCAAATTGGCAAGTGCTGCTGGAATCTGGCCACCGGCAGTAGAACCGCAGCCCGACGCGGTTCCCGAACCTGATGGCGCCGCCGTGCTGTTGCCGCCAGAGGGCGTCTTGCTGCTGTTGCCACTGCTGCCGCAGGCGGCGAGGATGCCACCAGCTGCGAGAATGGCGCTTCCGCTGAGGACGCGCCGCCGAGAGAGCCGCTTCGCGACACGCTGGCGCTGCTGCTCCTTGAAGATTTTCGCGGCTTCGCTAAGTTCACGGTCAGATGGGGAACTCATGGGACAGGACCTCCTGGGCAAGTGAATGGTGCTGAAATGGCCGCTCTGGCGGGTGGCAGCCCGTGAATCACGCCAGGTTCATGTCACACCCCTCAGTTTGGGGTCGAGAATGTCGCGCAACGCGTCGCCGAACATGCTGTAGGCGAAGACGATGATGGTGATGGCCAGGCCGGGCACAACTGCGAGCCAGGGGGCCTGTTCCATGGTCCCGAGCGCTCCCGAGTTCAACATGAGCCCCCAGTCGGGATACTGGCTGCTGACCATGCCGAGGAACGCGAGCGAGGCCTCGACAAGCAGGTTCGCGCCGAGTGCGATGGTCATCAGGACAATCGCCGTTGGCATCACGCCGCGGAACACGTGGCGCGTCATGATGCGCCAGTCGCTGGCCCCCACCGAGCGGGCCGCCTCCACGTATTGCATCTGTCTGAGCTGCAGTACGTCGGAGCGGATGATGCGCGCCCCAATGGGGATCGTGAGGATCGTGATGACAGACATGGCGATGGCGATATTCGTACCGAAGATGGCGACGACCACGAGAAGCAGGATCAGGCCCGGGAGTGCCTGGATCGCATCGACAACACGCTGCACGAGCATATCGACAAGGCCACCGAAGTAACCGCTCACCAGGCCGACGAGGACTGAGCCGCTCCCGCCGACGACCGCGGTGATGAGGCTAACGAGCAGGTCGGTGCGGGCCGCCCACACGACGCGGCTGTACACGTCGCGGCCGCTATCATCGGTGCCGAACCAGTAGTGCAGGCTCGGCCCGTGGAAGGGGGGACCGTACAGCGGTTCGTTGTAGCCGGTGCGGCTTACAATCGGCGCGAGAATCGCCAGGGCCCAGTAGATGACGATGACTACAAGACAGGCGGTGCCGAGCGGCTTCTTTCGGGCCGCGCTCAGCACTGCGGAGACGCGGGAACGGCGGCGCGGCAGCGCACTGGTGGCTGTCAATGCGGCATCAATGCTGGCCATGGCTCGAAAAGCTCCTCCGTGTTTGAGGGTGAGCGTGCATCAGTAGCTCACTCGTGGGTCCAGCCACCGGTAACACAGATCAGTCAGGAGATTACTGATGACGATCGCGGCCGAGAGGATGAGCAGGTTCGTTTGGAGTTGCGGGTAGTCACGCGCCTGGACGGCGATGAAGGTTTGCTGACCCACACCGGCAAGGCCGAACAGTTGCTCGATGATGACGCTACCGCCGAGAAGCACGCCGAGTTGCGCGCCAATGAGGGTCACGACCGGGAGTAGTGAGACGCGCACGGCGTGCCGCATGATCACAACGCGCTCCATCAGGCCCTTCGAGCGTGCCGTGCGGATATAGTCCTCGCGCAACGTGTTGAGCATCGTCGTGCGCATGAAACGCATGACGTAGGCGCTCGAAGCGAAACCGAGCACCATTCCCGGGACGAGGAAGGCTTTGAGGTTTGTGGCGGTATCGGTGAACAACGAAGGTGATCCGCGCGGCCACTCCCACTTGAACCAGATGGACGGGTAGACGATGAGGAGAATGCCGAGCCAAAAGCTCGGGACCGCGATGCCGAGCACCGCGATGGTCCGGCCGAGATAATCGGATGGTGAATCCTGGCGAATCGCGGACCAGATGCCGAGCGGGACTCCCAGGAGGACGCTGAAGATGAGGGCAATGATGCCGAGCTCGAGCGTGACCGGCAGGGCGCTGCCGAACTCGTCGATGGTAGGGCGGCTGGTCTGGAAGCTGGTACCGAAATCGCCATGGATGATCCCGTTCAGGTAATGCCCAAACTGGACAATGATCGGGTCATCAATGCCGAGCTGGTGTCGGAACTGCGCGATCCGGCTCGGGTCGACGAGGCCGCCAGCCGCGACCTTCTGCATGACAGCGTCGCCGGGCGTCAGCCGAAGCAGGATAAACGAGACGAAGACGACGATGGCGAGGGTCAGGAGAGCGAGTAGCACGCGGCGAATAACGTAGTCACGCATGGGCTTGCCTCCCTGGTGTGAGCACGGAGCGTGCCCGCCGGCCATAATGGCTAATCACCATGTGTGGCCGTGCTGACCGGACACGTTGTCTAGTTAGTCGCGTATCAAACGGGAATCTGCGATGGTTGTCAAGCCTGAAAAAGCATGGCCCTCCCCGAGCGTTTCAGACGTAATGACTGGACACAGCATCCAGTGGGGGATAGGATGCTCGCTATCCGGTCGGCCGGCGCATTCGCATGATCCCCCTTTTCCCGTTCACGTCCGCCGGCCGGTCGGTGTGAACAAAAGCCGATGACGAACCCCAGTCACACCAACCCACGGCCGCCGAACCTCCCGCGCCGCGAATCGGGCGAGGAGCCAAGCGGCGACAGCTATGATGCCCTTATCTCCGCGGCCCGCCGTCTTATCGGCTCGATGGGGTACCAGAAGGTGACCGTCGACGATGTCCGCAAAGAGGCTGGCGTCTCGCGCGCGACCTTCTACTTCTACTTCAAGAACAAACGGCACCTGTTCACGCAGATGGCCCGCTCGGTGATGGACGACATGTACGAGGTCGCCGGGCGCCACTATCCAGAGCGGGACGAATACACGCGGATCATCCTGGCCAATATCGCGTACCTCGAAGTCTGGCGTCGCGAAGCGAAGATCATGGGCGAGTTCTTCACGTTGTCGCTGGTGGATGAAGAGATCTCGGCGGCGTACCAGCGCTACCGGGAACGCTTCGAAAGCGGCGTTGCTTGCCGCCACGCTCTCATCGATGGTCGAGTTCTTCGCATACCGCTTCTTCGTCACGGAGGAAGCCATCAGCACGGAACACTATCGCTTCAGCGACGCCGTGCGGGTCCTGTCGGAATCCTGGTACCGTGCTGTTTATGGCAAGTTGCCACCGGACACGACAGCATTCGAGGGGGCAGGGCTGTCCTCGGAGCCGACGGCGGCGCCTTAACCTGAGCCGGGCAGCTTGCGCGCCTCCACCGAGGCCGACGGCGCCGTCCGCGCGCTCGCCTCGAACACACCCCTCTGATACCAGAATGCAATCCCAGGCGCCCGCGGGTTAGTCGCGTGCGATGCAATGCCGGGCATCATCAGGAGGAACTTCCCGATGGGAAGAAGGAGGTTACTCGATGCCCGGACTCGGAATAAGCCTACTGTTGATCGCGATCGGCGCGATCCTCGCATTCGCCGTCACGCTTACCACCTCGGCGGTGGCGATCCCCACCGTGGGGGTCATCCTGATGATCGTCGGCGCAATCGGCGTTGTGATTTCACTCATCGCTATGATGGGTGGCGCCGGCCCCTGGGGCTGGCGGACAGGGCGCGTCGATCGTGTGGAACACGTCGACCGCATCGAAGACGACCGCTGGCGCTAATGCGTTAGCGACCCGCGACAACATCGAACTGCGGCTGCGCCTCGGATGGCGCAGCCGTTTTCGGTGCGGGACCAAATGGCTTGTGGCCCCGGAGGTAGACGGTGGCCATGAGCGCGATATCCACCGCGAGCAATGCGATCGCGGTCAATTGGGCCTGTTTGAGCCCGAGAGCGAGGACTGGCTCGGTTTCGCGCCAGTAGAAGACGATGACTTGTGTGATGCAGTACCCCGCGACGTACAACATCGCCAACCAGCCGTGGGCGACGCGCTTTCGGATGGGGTAGAGCAGGGCGATGAGCACGAGATTGCAGAGCAGTTCGTAGACTGCCGCGGGCTGGTAGGCAGTCGTGTTTGAGGGTGCGAAGCTGTTCGGGTTCGTGTAGACGAAGCCCCACGGCAGATGCGTCGGCGCACCGAGGATACCGCCGTTAACGATGTTGCCAAGGCGGCCGATTGGCTGCCCCATCAATGCGAACATCGCCGCGACATCGCACATCGGGGCGAGCGGCCACCGTTTTCGCCAGGCAAAGACCGCAACCGCGAGCGTGCCCCCAAGGATCGCGCCGAAAAACGCCATGCCTCCATTCCAGACGGAAAGCATCTCAATCGGGTGGCGCAGGTACCAAAAGAAGTCGTTCTGCAGGAGGAAGTAGAGCCGGCCGCCGATGAATCCTGCAACGATGGCAAGCGGCACGACCGTGTCGAACTGCTCATCGGTGAGCCCACGATTGGCCAGGTAGCGGCGGCAGAAGAAGATCGCAACAGCGATCGCGACCACATAGCCTATGCCATACCAGTGGACCGCAGCGGGGCCGATGTGGAATGCGACGGGGTCGATGCCGATGTGGATAGCGAGCAATGGCATGGCGGCTCCTTCGAGCGTATCCATGGCGCGCGCGCTGCGCAGGCGACGGGGCCGAAACCTATCCGATTCCTTTCGGCTTGCCGTTCGCCGGGTACATCAATGCGACGCTTCGAGGCCCGAACCCGCGCACTCCGGGCAATGGCCGCGGAATACGATATCAACGTCCAGGAGGTCGAACCCGTGGCGCTCGTCCTCGGTAAGGCCGAGGCGTTCGGCGCCGATCGGGTTCACGTCGCGAAGCGCCCCGCAGGCTACGCAGAGGAGATGATGGTGAGCGGAGGTGGTGTTGGGGTCATAACGCTTCGGACCGTCGCCGGTCGAGATCTCGCGGACTTCGCCCATCCCGACGAGTTCGTTCATCGTGTTGTAGACGGTGGCGAGGCTAATTTCGGGCAGGACAAGCTGGGCGCGGCTGTATACCGCGTCGGCGGTGAGATGGACGTGTTCGCCGGAGAGGACTTCGGCGACGACGCGCCGCTGTGCCGTCAGGCGCCACCCGCGGGCGCGAAGGCGTTGCAGGAGTTCAGAAATGGTGTTGCCTCCCTCGCATGGGTTAACGGTGGGTTCTTTCTCAGTCTTGACTCATTCTAATCTTGTAGTAGCCTAAGAGGCCACTCAGTCACCATCGGCCTCAGCTTGTAGTAGCCTAGGAGGCCACCCACCGGCGGCAACAGAACATCATCAAGAGGAAGAAGGATCGACGTGTCTGAACGTGGCAGTGAAAGCGAAAACCCGGCCATCCCGTCACCGACGCCAGTCGTGACGCGGCCCAAGTCCAACCGCGACTGGTGGCCGAACCAGCCGGACCTCGGCCCCCTCCGGCAGCATGCGCGCCAGTCCAGCCCGCTGGGCGACGGCTACAGCTACAAGGAGGAGTTCAAGAAGCTCGACCTCGAAGCGCTGAAGCGCGATCTCGACGAGGTGATGACCACCTCGCAGGACTGGTGGCCCGCCGACTTCGGCAACTACGGCCCGCAGTTCGTGCGCATGAGCTGGCACTCGGCCGGCACATACCGCGTCGCCGATGGACGCGGTGGCGGCGGGCAGGGCGCGCAGCGTTTCGCGCCGATCCGCAGCTGGCCGGATAACGCGGGGCTGGACAAGGCCCGGCGTGTGCTCTGGCCAATCAAACAGAAGTACGGCAAGAAGCTCTCGTGGGCGGACCTGCTCATCTTCGCGGGCAACTACGCGATGGAATCGATGGGCTTCAAGACCTTCGGCTTCGGGTTCGGGCGCGAAGACGTGTACGAACCCGACGAGATCTTCTGGGGGCCGGAGGATACGTGGCTGGGCGATGAGCGCTACAGCGGCGATCGCCAGCTCGCGAACCCGCTGGGCGCTGTCCAGATGGGTTTGATCTATGTGAATCCTGAGGGCCCAAACGGCGAACCCGACCCCCTGAAGGCTGCGCGCGATATCCGCGAGACGTTCGGGCGCATGGCGATGAACGACGAGGAGACGCTCGCACTCATTGCGGGCGGCCACACCTTCGGCAAGACGCACGGCGCCGGCCCTGCCGATAACGTCGGGCCAGAACCCGACGCGGCGCCGCTGGAGCAGCAGGGCCTCGGCTGGAAGAGCAGCTACAAATCGGGCAAGGGGGCCGACGCGATCGTGAGCGGCCTCGAAGTGACATGGACGCCGACGCCAACGAAGTGGGACAACAGCTTCTTCGAGACGCTCTTCGGCTACGAGTGGGAGCTGACCAAGAGCCCGGCGGGGGCATGGCAGTACCAGGCCAAGGATGGCACTGGCGAGGGCGTCATCCCGGCGCCCGACAAGGGCGGCGCACCACGGCGGCCGACCATGCTCGTCACTGACGTGGCATTGCGTGTCGACCCTATCTACGGCCCGATCTCGAAGCGCTTCCTGGAGAACCCGGACCAGTTCGCCGATGCGTATGCGCGCGCCTGGTACAAGCTTATCCACCGCGACATGGGGCCGGTCGAGCGGCTCTGGGGCCCATGGGTCGCCGAACCGCAGATCTGGCAGGACCCAGTACCTGCCGTCGAC
>JAFKFP010000301.1:13260-18012 GCA_017308185.1 bacterium
GGACGCGCGCAAGGGCAAGCTGCTCGGGTCTGGCCTCTCGGTGTCGCAGCTGGTGAGCACTGCCTGGGCAGCGGCCGCGAGCTTCCGCGGGACGGACAAGCGCGGGGGTGCAAACGGCGGCCGCCTCCGGCTCGCACCCCAGAAGGACTGGGCGATTAACAATCCGCCGGAGCTTGCGAAGGCGCTCGACGCACTCGAAAAGGTGCAGCAGGACTTCAACAGCACCCAATCCGGCGGCAAGCGCGTTTCCCTGGCCGATGTCATCGTGCTCGGCGGCTGCGCAGCCGTCGAAAAGGCAGCGCACGATGCCGGGTTCAACGTCACCGTCCCGTTCACGCCCGGCCGCACGGATGCCACGCAGGAACAGACGGCCGTCGAATCCTTCGCGGTGCTCGAACCGACGTTCGATGCGTTCCGCAACTACGTGGCGCCGGGGCCGGAGCTCTCGCCCGAGACGCTCATGGTGGAACGCGCAAACCGTCTCAACCTCACCGTGCCTGAGATGACTGTGCTCATCGGAGGCATGCGTGCACTCAATGCAAACTACCAGCAGTCACCTGATGGCGTGCTGACCGACCGCCCGGGGACGCTCACGAACGACTTCTTCGTGAATCTGCTCGATATGCGCACCGAGTGGAAGCAGGCGGGCGACAACCACTACGAGGGCGCCGACCGGGCGACGGGAACGAAGAAGTGGACGGCCACGCGCGTCGACATGATCTACAGCGCCAACTCCGAGCTACGGGCGGTGGCGGAACTGTACGCCTGGGACGACTCGAAGGAGAAGTTCGTGCAGGACTTTGTGGCCGCGTGGGACAAGGTCATGATGCAGGACAGGTTCGACCTGGCGCGTTGATCGCCGTCCTGGGCCGAGCCTCCGAAGGGGGTGCATCGCGCATCCCCTTCTGTTTGTTCAAAGGCAGGTGCGGGCAGACCATGGGTCAGGGAAGTGTCCCCCCATCATCCAGACGGCTTGGACTGGAAGTATGGCCAGGGCAGCGCAATCCCGAATCGGTCGGCCAATGCCTGCACGTCGGCGATGTCGCCCGCGTCCGGTGTGTAGCCGAGGTGGCATTCCACCTGGACCGCGACATCAAGGCACGGCACCGGCTGGCCGCCAATCCGGCCACGTCCCGCGAACCCTGACGCCCGATAACAGAACGTTGAGCCATCCTGCAGCTGCTGAATGGCGTCGCCTTCGGGGGTGAAGGAGACAAGGTGCAGATCGACCGTGCGGCCATCGGCAGCATGCAACGAGACGCGAGTTGGGCGTCCGTCGTTGTCCAGTTCGAAGCCGAGGGCGGCGAGCGTCTGCACCACGACCTCAAGCTGCTCAATGTCGACGACGAGATCCAGGTCGTCGTGGGCGCGGCGTTGGATACCAAGCAGCGCGCCGACGCCCCAGCCACCATCGACCCATGCCGGTACGGAGGCCACCTGGAGAGCATGGAGAATATCGAGAACGGCTGCAGCAGTCATCATTGGTGCTAGCGTACCCTGCCGGCGCACGCAACGAGGCTCCTTGTGGAGCCTCGTTTGCAGTGCGGTGGCAGTTCCCTAGTGCCGTTAGCGCTTGGTGAACTGTGGCGCCTTGCGGGCCCGCTTAAGGCCGGCCTTCTTGCGCTCCTTCATGCGCGAGTCACGCGTGAGGAGGTTCTCGCCGCGCTTCAGCATCGGCTTCACGGCAGGGTCGGACGCGACAAGCGCACGTGCGATACCCATCTGGATCGCGCCAGACCAGCCCGAGATGCCGCCGCCCGCGCACTTCACCTGGGCGCTGAAGCGGCCTTCGCGGCCGAGGCGGGTAAGCGGCGAGAGAATCTCGGCCCGGTGCAGGTCACGCGAGAACACTTCCTCGAGCGGTTTGCCGTTTACGACGACCGCGCCGTTGCCGGGATAGAGGCGCACGCGGGCGACCGCGGTCTTTCGGCGGCCGGTGCCGTAGTAGTACTGCTGATCGGCCATGGTTATTCCTCCGTGTCCGCCGCCGGGGCGGGTGTGGTCTCTGTATCCTCTGCTGGCGCCGGTGCAGGCACATCAGCGGCGGGTTCCGCGGCAGCAGACTCTGCCGTTGCCGGCGCTTCGGCCTTCGCCCGGCGGAGGCGGCGCCTGGGCGCTGCCTCGGGCTCCACGGCGGGCGCTACTTCTGCTTCCGGCTCATCGACAACGGGCTGCTGTCCACCCACGGGCCGAAGCTTCCGCGGCCGATACGCGGCCGGGCCGGCGGCGGCGGCAGCCTCCGCCCGCGCCTGGCGCACACGTTCCGAGCCGGTGATCTGCGACTGGTGCGGGTGGTGAGCACCGGCATACACCTTCAGGTGCTTGAACATGGCCTCGGCGAGCGGGCCGGATGGCAGCATGCCCCACACGGCCTGTTCGATCACGCGGTCCGGGTGGCGGGCAAGCTGCTCGGTGAAGGAGCGCTCGCGGAGGCCGCCCGGGTAGCCGGAGTGACGCCGGTACTTCATGTGGGATGATTTGTTGCCGGTGAGCCGTACCTGTGAGGCGTTAATGACGATCACGAAGGCGCAGGAGCGTGGCCACTTCCGTGGCGACGCGGCCAAGCGGACGGCCGGCCGCATCGACGACGTGCCAGTCCTTGGTGATTTCTGATGCTTTAATTCGGACGGTTGTATTCATACCAGGTATCCCTCGTGGTACCGCACGTGTTGCAGGCAGAGCCCGTGGGCAGGGGCGGTTGGCCCTATGCTTCCTTGCTCGGCCTGCCTGAGCAGGCGGGTGAACTCCTCCACTTCCAGGCGGTGGCGTCCCGTTGCGACGAGCGCACCGACGATGCGGCGCACCATCTGCGGCAGAAACGCCTCTGCCTCGATATCGAACAGGAGGAAGCAACCGTGGCTGCTCCAGCCTGCTTTGGAAACGGTGCGGACAGATGTCCGTCCCGGCTCCAACGGCCCGGAGCAGGCGATGAAGTCCTGTCTCCCGGCCAGCGCGTCCGCTGCCAACTGCATCGCCTGGAGGTCGAGGTTGCCCTCGATACGCCAGGCCGTGCGACGCGACAGCGGGTCGCGCGAATCGCTCTGTAGAATCGTGTAGCGGTACGACCGTTTGCGTGCCCAGCGGCGAGGGTCGAATTCGCCGGGGACTTCCCGCACGAGTCGTACTGCTACATCTTCCGGCAAGTGGGCGTTAAGCGCCCGGCCTACCGTGTGCGCCTCGTGGCGCGTTTCTGCACTAAAGGCGGCCACCTGCCCGCTGGCATGGACGCCGGCATCCGTGCGACCGGCGAGTGCAACGCGGGTAGGCATCCCGAACAGGATCGCGGCGGCGGCTTCGAGTTCGCCCTGGACGGTGCGCGCCGTTGGTTGGCGCTGCGAGCCGGAAAAGCTCTTCCCGTCGTACGAGACTGTGGCCGCAAACCGCTTCACTGTGCGGTTCAGGCGTCGCTAGCGCCCTTCTCCTCCTCGGTGTCGGTTTGGGCGCCGCCTTCCGCTTCGAGGGCGTCACCGGCTTCTTCCTCGATTTCGGCCGTCACTTCGTCAATAGGAGCCGGCTCGACCGGGTTGTCCTCGACAACGATGTCCGTATCGATCGCGAGGGCTTCGCTCTCGGCGGGGGCGCCTTCCGCGGTCGTCACATCTTCGTCCGCGGCGGTCTCATCGGTGATTGCGGGCGTCGCGACGGCGGGCGCCGACGCTGACGCCGCGGGGGCGGCCGATGGCGCTGCGGTCACGCGCTGTGGGCGCGGGGTGGGCGGCGCCTGCACATAGTCAACAAGTTCGATGGTGGCCATGCGCGCGCCATCGCCCTTGCGTGGTTCGAGGCCGGTGATCCGAAGGTAGCCACCGGGCCGCGTGGACATGCGGGGTCCGATATCGTCGAACACTTTTCGCACCACCCGGCTGTCGTACACGAAGCGGCCGGCCTGGCGGCGGTTATGGACGCCGCCTTTGCGGCCGAGCGTAATGATGCGCTCGGCCATGGGCCGGATTTCCTTAGCCTTGGCTTCGGTGGTGGTGATGCGCTCGTACCGGAGCAGGTCTGTCACCAGGTTCCGGTAAAGCGCGAGGCGGTGGCTGGTTTCGCGGCCAAGGTGGCGGCCGGCTACTCGGTGTCGCATCGGTGCTAGTCCTCGTCGTCCGCGCCAATGAGGTCATCGGCGCTGCCATCTTTGAGAAGAGCCTCTTTGAGCGCCTTCCCGAGGGCGCTGAGATTCTCTTCCTCTTCTTCGTCGTCATCGATGATGACATCGGTGGTGGCCGGGCGCCGGGCGACCTGTGGCCGGCCGCGTCCCTGGTCGGCAACCGGGACGAGGCCCGGCTGGTTCCCATCAACGTAGCCGAGTTCGATCAGGCGCTCGCGCAGTTCGTCGTACGACTTGCGGCCGAAGTTGCGCAACCCGAGCAGTTCGTCCTCGCTCTTTTCGAGCACCTGGCCAACGGTCATCAGGCCGCTGCGCTTGAGGCAGTTGTACGCCCTGACAGAGAGAGCCAGGTCTTCGATCGCGGTGCTGTAGCGGTCCGCGGGGATTGGGCCGGCGTGGCCCATGCCAGTGCCGAGCGTGGCAGCCCCGCCCGTGATGCCAAAGGTCACGGGAGGCCGTCCGAGCGGGCTGAACAGCGAGAACTGCTCGATAAGGATGTCAGAGCTCTGGCCGACTGCGTCGACGGGGCTCATCGTGCCGTCGGTCCACACTTCGAGCGTGAGCTTGTCGTAGTTCGTCGACTGGCCAACGCGCGTCTTTTCGACCTTGTAGTTGACCTTGCGCACGGGGGTATACACGGCATCCAC
>JAFKFP010000301.1:18087-22941 GCA_017308185.1 bacterium
GGCCCTCGGCGGCGCCGGCCGGGACGTAGCCCTTGCCAAGTTCAACGGTGAACTCGGCGGTGAGGCGGGCATCCGCGCTATCGAGCGTGGCGAGGTGCAGTTCGGGATTGATGACTTCGAGGTCCGCCGGTACCTGCAGGTCGCCGGCAGTGATATCGCCCGGGCCGTGCGCCTCGAGTTCCAGGGTGCCGGGCCGGTTCGTGAGCGCGCGAAGACGGATCTCCTTCACGTTCAGAAGGAACTCGGTCGTGTCCTCTTGCATCCCGGCGATGGTCGAAAACTCGTGCTGCACCTGGTCGATGCGCACGCGGACGATGGCGGCGCCTTCCAGCGAGCTGAGAAGGACTCGGCGGAGGGCGTTGCCAAGCGTGATGCCATAGCCGTTCTCGAGGGGTTCGGCTATGAGGCGGGCGTAGACGTCCGTCTCCTCTTCGACGGTGAGCTGGGCGACGACCTCTTCGGGCTCTTCTCCAATCAACTCAGGGGAATCCAACATGCTTAAGCAGCCTCTGCTTTCCGGTGTGCGCGGGGTTAGCGCGAGTAGTATTCGATGACGACGTTTTCGTTGAAGATGTGCGATTCGCCGTGGGCGATGGTTGGGAGGCCCGAAAGACGCCCGCTCATGCCGTTCAGATCGAGCGTGAGCCACGATGGCGGGTTCTTGGACTTCATCGTCTCCTGGACGATCTTGTAGTACTCACTGCGGACGCCGCGGGGAGTGAAGCTGACCGTGTCGCCTTCGCTTAGCTGAGCGGAAGGGATATCGAGTTTGCGGCCGTTTACGGCGATGATGCCATGGCGGACCACCTGCCGGGCCTGGCTGCGCGAATCGGCGAAACCGAGCCGGTACACGATGTTGTCGAGGCGCAGTTCCAGCATCCGCACAAGGTTCTCGCCGGAGACGCCTGGGCGGCGGATGGCTTCCTTGTAGTAGCGGACGAACTGCTTTTCGAGCACGCCATACGTCACACGTGCGCGCTGCTTTTCGCGCAGCTGGAGGCCGCGGTCGCTGATCTTGCGACGGCGCGCGGGGCGTGGCCCAGGCGGGTTCGGGCGGCGGTCGAAGCTGCACTTCGGGGTGTAGCAGCGCTCGCCCTTGAGGTAGAGCTTTTCGCCGTGACGGCGGCAAAGGCGGCAGACGGGGCCGGTATAACGTGCCATTGGTGCTGGCTCCTAGACGCGGCGCCGCTTGGGAGCGCGGCAGCCGTTGTGGGGGATCGGGGTGACATCGCGGATAGCGGTGACGTTGAGGCCTGCGGCCTGGAGCGAGCGAATCGCGGCCTCGCGGCCCGAACCTGCGCCCCGCACGTACACCTCGACCGTTTGGAGACCGTGTTCCATGGCGCGGCGGGCGGCATTTTCGCCCGCGAGCTGGGCAGCGAACGGCGTGCCCTTACGCGAACCCTTGAAACCAGAGCCCCCGGAACTTGCCCAGGAAATCACATTCCCATTTGGGTCGGTGAGCGTGACCAGCGTGTTGTTGAAGGTGCTCTTGATGTATGCGCGGCCACGCGGGATCGACTTGCGTTCCCGGCGCTTGAGGCGGCGTGCACCCGCACCCTTCTTCGCATCAGCCATGGATTCTCAGCCTCTCTTACTTCTTGCCTGCGCGGCGCTTGCCGGCGACGGTCTTGCGGGCGCCCCGCTTCTGACGGGCGTTGGTGCGTGTCCGCTGGCCATGCACCGGGAGGTTGCGGCGATGCCGTTGGCCGCGGTAGCAGTTGATCTCTATCAGGCGGCCAATGTTTTGGCGGATTTCACGCCGGAGATCGCCTTCAACAAGGTAGTATTCGCGCGCGTGCATATCGGGATTGAGCCCGGTGCCAGCGAGGATCGCCTTCGAACGCGCAGGGCCGATGCCGTACACATACGTCAGCGCGATCTCGAGGCGCTTGTCATTGGGAATGTCGACTCCAGCGATACGTGCCATCGGTACCTTACCCCTGCCGCTGCTTGTGCTTTGGATTTTCGCAAATGACCATGACGCGACCGTGCCGGCGGATGACCTTGCACTTATCGCACCGCGGTTTGACTGATGCTCGGACTTTCATGACTCTCCTGCTACTGCCGGCCGGGGCCGTGGCTTATTTGAAGCGGTAGATGATTCGACCGCGGGTTGGATCGTATGGTGACAGTGCGACGAGGACGCGATCCCCGGGAAGGATCTTGACGAACTTCAACCGCATCGCTTCCCCGATGTGGGCCTGGACTTCGTGCCCATCCGCCAGTTCCACGCGGAACATGGCATTCGGGAGTGGGCCCAGGACGACTCCTTCGAATTCGGCGGGCGGTCCGTCACCTGTCATTCAGCCTCTTTCGCGTGCCGCTATGGAAGCGTGAGCACTTCAGCCTCCCGTCCCTCGCGGATGGCGATTGTATGCTCGAAATGACAGCATAAGCTACCATCTTTTGTCCGCACTGTCCACTTATCGTCACACGTCACTACATCGGGGTCGCCGAGAGTGACCATCGGCTCCAACGCCAGCACCAGCCCATTGCGGAGCTCGGGACCGCGCGACCGGTGACGGAAGTTCTCGACGTGCGGCTCTTCGTGCATGGAACGGCCAACGCCGTGGCCGCCGTAGCCTTTCACGATTCCAAAGCCGTGCGGCCGGATCGTATCCTCGATTGCACCGCGGATGTCGTTCAGCCGTTTCCCGGTGCGCGCGGCCTTAATGCCCGCATGCAGCGACGCCTCGGTGACATCGATAAGCTCCTGGGCTTTCGCGCTGACCTTCCCAACGGGCACCGTAATGGCGGCATCGCCGACGTAGCCTTTGTAGGTCGCGCCGAGGTCGAAGGTCACGACGTCACCCTCTTCGAGGACGCGGTCGCGCGGGATCCCGTGCACGAGTTGCTCATTGACGCTAATGCAGATGTTTGAGGGGTACGGCGGGAAGCTCGAGTTCGGCTGGTAGTTGCGGAACGTCTCGTGCGCGCCGCGACGCTTGAACTCGTCGCGCACGAAACGCTCAACCTCGAGCAGGTTCAGCCCGGGACGGACCATACCGCGGATGTGTTCGAGGGCCTGGCCAACAATTTGGCCCGCCTCGCGCATTACCGCGATCTCGTCATCGGATTTGAGCGTAATCGGCATCAGCGAATCGCCTCCAGGAGCGCATTCGTGACCTCGTCGAGGGGACGCTGCCCGTCGATTTCGGTGAGCACGCCGGCGGTGCGGTAGTGCTCGATGAGCGCTGCCGGGGGTTTCTGCAGTTCGAGCCGCTGCCGCACGACTTCGGGCCGGTCGTCTTCGCGCTGGTAGAGTTCGCCGCCGCATTTGTCGCAGACGCCGGGCTTCGCCGGG
Source organism: bacterium (assembly GCA_017308185.1). Taxonomy (GTDB): domain Bacteria; phylum Chloroflexota; class Dehalococcoidia; order Tepidiformales; family Tepidiformaceae; genus JAFKFP01. The sequence continues at coordinate 21,395 of JAFKFP010000301.1, forward strand.
GGGTCATTGCGTTCGTGGTAGAGTGCACCGCAGTTACGGCAGATCCAGCGGCCACCGAGGCGAGCGATGAGTTCCTCATCGGCGACGGAGATCAGGAGTGCATGGTCGATGCGTGCATCGCGGCCGGCGAGCGCATCATCGAGTGCCACGGCCTGCGTCACGTTTCGCGGGAAGCCATCGAACATCGCGCCGTGGGCCGCATCGCTGCGCCCGATGCGATCGAGCAGCATGTTGATGGTGACCTCATCGGGGACAAGAGCACCCTTCGACATATACGTCTCGGCGAGCTTCCCAAGCTCCGTCTGCTGCTTCACGTTCTCGCGAAACATGTCGCCAGTGGAGATGTGGAGCAGGCCGGTCGCTTCGGCGATGCGCTTGGCCTGCGTGCCTTTCCCTGCGCCTGGAGGTCCGAGCAATACGATAAACACTTAGCGGATGAACCCTTCGTAGTTCCGCATGAGGAGCTGGGCCTCAAGCTGTTTCATGGTGTCGATGACCACGGCGACGACGATCAGGAAGCCGGCCGCCGAGACGGTGAGGGCCTTGGTGTTGGTGCCGATACCGATGAAGAACGGCATGATTGCGACGACACCCAGGAAGATGGCGCCGGCCCACGTGATCCGCGTGACGACGCGCATCAGGTAGGCTTCGGTGGGCGGCCCCGGCCGGATGCCCGGGATGAACGCGCCCTGCCGCTGCAAGTTCTTGGATATCTGCTGCTGCTGGTACTGCACCATCGTGTAGAAGAAGGTGAACACGATCACCATCACAAAGAGGATGATCCAGTACCAGCCCGTTCCGGTGCCGCCCCGGCCGCCCTGGAACTGGTTCACGAAAAAGTTCGCAACGGACGATATCCAGCCGCCGCTCGATGTGAAGTAGCTGGCCACCACCGGCGGCAGGATCATGATCGAATACGCGAAGATGAGCGGGATCATGCCTGCCATGTTGACCCGCAAGGGGATGTGGCTCTGGCCCTGCTGCCGGTACATGCGCCCGCCACGGAATGACGAGCGTGCGTACTGCACGGGGACGCGCCGCGTGGCTTCCTGGAAGAAGACGATGAGGAAGACCAGTGCGATGGCGAAAATGATGATGCCGATGACAGCGATGATGGATTCGGTCGAGAAACCGGGGATGAGGCCCGGCATGCCCGCGACGATGCCTGCGAAGATGATGACGGAGACGCCGTTGCCGACGCCGTGCTCATCGATGAGGTCGCCGATCCAGACGAGGAACATGGTGCCTGCGGTCAGCGTAGCGAGTGTCGCGAAGGTTGCGAGCACATCGTGCTGGAACCCGAAGTTCGGCACCACACCGCCGCCCTGCTGGTTGATGAAGAGCATCTGGCCGTAGCCCTGCACGAGGCAGAGCGGCACGGTGAGCCAGACCGTGTAGAGCATGATGCGGTTACGGCCCTGTTCGCCTTCGTCCTGGAGCTCGCGGAGCTTCGGGACGAGCGGCGTGAGGATCTGGACGACGATCTGGGCGGTAATGTAGGGATACACACCCAGGGCTGCCACACTAAGGTTCTTCAACGTCCCGCC
>JAFKFP010000302.1:0-876 GCA_017308185.1 bacterium
GCCAATTCAATGCCCATCACCAACGAATACCACCTCGCCATCAAGATGCCTGCACGGCGCGGCACGCTTCGAAAAGGCGCCGCGCACCAGCGCAAGGGGATTTCATCCTCGTCTCCCGCTCACTGGAAAGGACACTACAGATGTTCCGCACGACCCTAGTCCGCACACCCGATGATGTGAAGCGAATGCACCCCCAGGCCATCTTGCCGGGTGAGCCGGAACCGGCCTGGCTTCGCCGCAAAGCCGAGTACGCACGTGAACTCCCGCTGTTGCTGGCGGAGCAATCGCGGCAGACAGCCGACGAGCGGCGGCCCAGCCTGTTGGGCCGCGTTCGGATGGCCATCAGCCGCTGACACCCGCAGCACATCCATGATGGGGCCCCTCCGCAACGAGGGGCCCCATCACTCTCAGCCAACGGCGTATGGCATAAGGCGAGGCGTCCCTATACTCGGAGCATGGCACTCGAACACGACTTCGAGCTCGCTACGGGCGGCGAGGAAGAGACCCGTGAAGTGGGTGAACGCCTCGGACGTGCCCTCAGGCGCGGCGATATCGTCTTGCTCAGCGGCGACCTCGGGACTGGCAAGACTTGCCTGACGCAGGGTATTGGGCGCGGACTTGCGTGTGCTGGCTCCGTGAACAGCCCGTCGTTCGTGCTGATGAACGAGTATGCGGGCCGCGAGACGCTCTACCACGTCGACCTCTACCGCATCGAAGATGTCGAAGATCTCGATGACCTCGGGCTGTGGGACTATGCCGAGCGCGGCGTCCTCGTCATCGAGTGGCCCGAGCGCGGGGCCGATCTGCTACCGGGCGACGGCCTCGTCGTGGAGCTTCGCTACGGCGATGTCGAGCGGCAGCGCCGGCTCAAGTTCC
>JAFKFP010000302.1:938-7572 GCA_017308185.1 bacterium
GGGCGACGGTGGGACTGTACGTGCCCTGGAAGGGGACGTGGGGAGAGAGCACTCGCGCCAGCTCGTCGAACCGATCCGCGTGATAGCGGGCGATGAACTCGTCAGCCTCACCGCCATCCTCGTTACCACCGGTCCGGGTTCTTATGCAGGCCTGCGAGTAGGCATCGCCACCGCAGAAGGCCTGGCACTGGCGCGAGGTATTCCCGTATACGGCGTCGGCACCCTCGAAGCCGCAGCCGCAGCAGGGCCGGCTGAAGGCAGGTGGAGCATCGTCCACCCCATCGGCCGCGGCGATTTCGCGGTACAGGAATGGGAGGACGGCGAGGCGCAGGGCGAATTGCGCGTCGTCGCCGCCAGCGACCTGACCGCCGAACGAACAAGGGGCGAAGGCGCCGGAAGCGCGGGCGGCACCGAACTGGGGCCAAAGGACCGCGTACTGGCCGCTCTCCGGCTGCGGCACGGCGCCATCCAGGACGGGACGGCGAGCGCCGGCGCCGAGGCCTTTTATATCCGCGAACCACACATCACCCGCCCGAAGCGCGCCACGATGGCGCCGGGCACCTGAACCACGGAGAAAATCGCATGACACAGGAACGGACATTGATCCTGGTGAAGCCGGACGCCATGCAGCGCGCGCTCGCCGGCGAGGTTATCAGCAGGTATGAGCGGCGGGGGCTCAAGATCGTGGGCATGAAGCTCATGCGCATCGACCGCGAGACGGCGGAGCGCCACTACGGCGAGCACCGCGAAAAGTCATTCTTCCCGGGCCTCGTCACATATATCACGAGTTCGCCGGTAATTGCAGCCGTACTCGAAGGGCCGAACGCCATCGACGCGGTGCGCGCGACGAATGGCGCCACCAACCCTATCGAGGCGACGCCTGGCAGTCTGCGCGCCGATTTCGGACTCGAAAAGGGACGCAATCTCGTCCATGCGAGCGACAGTGCCGAGAGCGCAGTACGCGAGGTGGCGCTCTTCTTCGACGAGAAGGAACTTGTGGCGTGGCCGCGCGATGCAGACGCGTGGATCTTCGAATAATCGCTGGTGGGACCCGCGCGGCGCGGACAGTAGCACGCGAATAGCAGACCCCGCGCCGGGTGCAGGGCTGGCGATGCTTTCTTCGCGCCCAGGGCAAGATGTCGTCTAGTGGGTTGACAAGCTGATCTTCTCTCCATAGGCTCGCCACCAGACTGGCGCTGTCCAATGACAATGACGTATGTCCAGGAGCGCACAGCCTACCGACCGGCCGATGACGCGCCGGCGGTGCTACGAATGGAGGTTGTTCAAGCAGTGGGGGAACACAGCCCGGGACGGCTGTGATGGGACTGTAGTGACGCCTCGCCATGCACTTCGAAGGAGAACTTCGTGGGACAGGCACCGGGGTATTGGTCACGATGGAATGGGAAGCGGATCGACCGGCGGCGGCTGCTGGCGGGTGCCTCAGTCGGCGCCATGGGAGTAGCCGGGCTGGCGATTGCCGGGTGCGGCGACAATAACAAGAGCGGCTCCACGCCTGCTGGCAAGACATCGAGCCCGGCTGGTGCTTCGCCGGGTGCTGGCGATCTTGGCTACCCAACGAGTGGCTGGGATAAACTCACGCTCGACCAGATGCGGACAATCTACGCTGGTTCGAAGCTCAAGGAGCTCCCCGGCCAGAAGAAGGGCCCGACGCCCGGCGGGACGCTCCACTTCGCGAGCCAGACCCCGGTGACGTGGGACCCGACGAGCGCAGCCGGCAGCCTGCTTTCGTCGTACATGTTCGCCAACAACCAGCTGACGCAATTCAAAGTCAACGACTGGGTCAAGAACCCCAACTTCATGGAAGTGGAGCCGGTGCTCGCCGAAACGATGCCCGAGCAACCGGACGACACCACGTACACGTTCAAAATCCGCCAGGGCGTGAAGTTCCAGAATGTGGCGCCCGTCAGCGGCCGCGAACTCAAGGCGGACGACATCGTCTACTGCCTCCAGACGTACGAGAAGGCTCCTGCCCAGGGGCCAACGTTCGAACAGGTCGACACGATCAAAGCGCTCGATGACTACACCGTGCAGGTGAAGATGAAGGAGCCTTCGGCATACTTCCTCGCCGACCTCGCGGTCCCGTACAACTGGATCTTCTCGAAAGAGCAGCATGACAGCTCGGAAGGGCTCGGGAAGAAGCCGATCGGGACGGGCGGGTACATCTTCGAGAAGGCGGCCGACCTGGCGAACTATTCGTTCACGAAGAACCCGGATTACTTCCGGAAGGATCCCCGAACGAACATGCAGCTGCCGTACCTCGACCGGCTTGAAGGGGTTTTCTCGGGGACTGTCGCAAAGGGCATCGCCGCCTACCGATCGGGCCAACTGGATGCACTGTGGCCGCAGGATTTCAAGAGCTGGACGCAGGTCATGCAGACGAACCCGGACTCGATCTGCCAGGTCACGACCCCACCCCCCAGCTTCCAACCATTCATCGCGCTGCGGCTCGACAAGGACCCGTTCAAAGACCCGCGCGTGCGGCAAGGGCTCTCACTCTTGATCGACCGGGATTCGATCATCAAGGAGCTCGGTTACGGGATGTGCGGGTACGGCTATGGCCAGGACTGGACGTATTTCGGCAATGAGTGGCCATGGACTTCGGAACAGCTCGGCGACTACATGAAGTACGACCCGAATAAGGGCAAATCGCTTCTCGAGGCGGCCGGCGTCAGCGATGCGTCGTTCGACTTCCTGTACACGCAGTACCAGGGCTTCAATTTCGATGTGTGGCAGGCCGTGGCGGCGATGTGGGCGCAGGCGGGCATCAAGACGACCGTTTCAGCACCGCAAGACCCTGCAACGTGGCAGAAGCAGTTCTATGGCGGGACGTACAACCACCTGGTTGCCACCGGGTTCATCGGGCCCGGCTGGGACCCGGACACCTTCGCCTACCAGGCGATGTACTCGAAATCAGTGAAGAACTACTTCAAGATCAATGACCCGAAAGTGGACGATTTGGCGTTGAAGCAGCGCGGGATCATGGACAAGGCCGAGCGCTCGAAGGTTGTGACCGACCTGATGAACTACGACCTCGACATCACGACGCGCATCTGGCTGGTCACACCGTACAAGATCAATATGCGGCACCCGAACCTGTTCAGCCTGACGGATACGGAGGCGGCGTGGAACCCGCAGGGGTGGGGCTCGTGCGGGCTGGACACCGCGTGGAAGCTCTCGTGAGGCGGCGGGCGGCCGCCAGCCACGGCAAGCGAAGGGCCAGGCGCACATGAGAGGCTACGCAATCCGGCGCGGGTTCGCGGCGCTCATCGTCGTCATCCTGGTGAGCGTTTTCGTCTTCATCATGATGCACCTCTTGCCGGGCGATGCGCTGCTCGTGAAGCTCGGGCAGACCGGGCGAATCCCACCGGACCGCATGGCTGCGCTGCGCGAACAGATGGGGCTGAACCAGCCGCTCTACGAGCAGTATTTCCGGTGGGTGGGCGACATCTTCAACGGGTCGATGGGCCATTCGCTCATCTTCGACGGCCAGACAGTGAGTGGCCGCATCGGCGATGCGCTGCCCATCACGCTCGAATTGGGCGTTTTGGGCCTCCTCGCCGGTGTGGTCCTTGGCGTGCCCATTGGTATCCTCTCGGCCGTCTACCAGGATCGGCCAATCGACTACGGGTTGCGCGTGTTCTCACTGACGGGGCTCTCGCTCCCCCAGTTCTGGATTGGCCTGATCGTCATCATTTACGGGACGCGCTACCTTGGCTACTCGCCGCCAACCAACTACACGGGGCTGACGACTGACCCGATCCAGAACCTCAAGGACATGTGGATCCCGGCGCTGATTCTCGGATACGGGCTCTCCGCTTCGACGGCACGGATGATGCGTTCAACCGTGCTGGAAGCATTCCATGAGGACTATGTGCGCACAGCGAGGGCCAAAGGCCTGGCGGGGAGCAGGGTGGTGTACCGTCACGTGCTCCGCAACGCGGTGATCCCGGTCATCACGCTCGTGGGGAATCAGACGGCGTATATCTTCAGCGGCGCGCTCATCCTTGAAATCCTGTTCGGGTTCCCTGGGCTTGGGCAGCTGACGTATACGGCGATCCTGCAGCGCGACTACACGCAGGTCGAGGGCAACGCGCTTGTGACCGGCGGCATCGTCGTTGGCATCAATCTGCTCGTCGACCTGTCGTATGGGTGGATAGACCCACGCATACGGTACGTCTGAGAGGAGTCCCGGCATGGCAGAGCTTGCGCAGGAACAGTTGAGCTTTCCGGTCCAACGGCAGAACCGGACGGTCGCCTGGGTGATCTCATTCGCGCGGAGGAAGCCGCTCTCCGCGATCGCAGCGGTTATCCTGATCGCCGCCTGTGCGCTGGCTCTCCTCGCGCCGGTGGTTACGACACACAACCCCAATATCGGTAACCTCGGCGAGCACCTTCAATCGCCGAGCATGTCTCACATCCTCGGCACCGACGAGCAGGGCCGGGATGAATGGACCCGCATCGTCTACGGAGCGCGCACGTCGCTGGCGGTGGGCCTTGGCGCGGCGTTTGTTGGGACCGTCATCGGGTCTCTGTTCGGGCTCATCAGCGGGTACGTGGGCGGCGTCCTCGACATGGTCATCCAGCGGGTCATGGACGCGATCATGGCGCTCCCCGCGATCATCCTGCTGATGGTGTTGGCGACGGTGCTCAGCCCGAGCCTGCGGAACGTGACGCTGGCGATCGCAATATTCATCATTCCGAGCGCTGCGCGGGTTGTGCATGGGGCCGTGCTGAGCACGAAGGCGCAGGTGTACGTCGAGGCGGCACGATCGGTCGGGGCTACGCCTGGACGCGTGATGTTGCGCCACATCCTGCCGAACGTCATGGCGCCGATCATCATCGTGATGTCGATCACGGTGGGTGCTGCCATCATCATCGAGGCAGCGCTGGGGTTCCTCGGCCTGAGCGTTGCCCCGCCAACCGCGACCTGGGGAAACATGCTCAACGCCGGTGCGTCGAGCGCAATGGAAAGCGCCCCGTGGCTGGCGCTCGCGCCTGGCATCGCCATCGGCGTCACGGTCTTCTCGGTCAACATCCTCGGCGATGGCCTTCGCGATGTCCTGGACCCGCGGCTGCGTGGCAAGGGCCACTAGCCGTTGGCGTGGTGCCGCGCGGCGCGGGCGTCCGCTTCGTGGCGGAGTTCCCAGAACGTGTCGCGCACCTCGGGCGCCGCTTCGGCGACCGCCGCGTCGATGCGGACGATGAGGTCCTCGGCCTGTTCGATAGTGAGGCCGTGGCGGAGGGCGATCTCACCCGTCACCAGGATGCTCGATGGCCCGATTTGCATCGTGAGCATGCGTGGCAGACCGGTTACTTCGGGGAAGGCCAGAACCGTCGTGCGGATCGCATGGCGCGTATCCGGGGCAGCGGCCGCGCCGAGCAGGAGGTGCCGCGCGTTGAGGCCCAGTATCACAGCAGCGCAGGCGAGAATGACCCCGATGAGGAGCGACGCCACGCCATCCCACATTTCGCTCCCGGTGGCCTCGGAGAGGGCCAACCCCGCAGCCGCGATGATGAGGCCCGAAAGGGCCGCGCCATCTTCCCAGAAGACGGTCTTGACGCTGAGGTCCGGCGATTCGCGAACGAAGCGCCAGAAGCTCCACCCACGGTTTCGTGCGCCGCGGCGGAGGTTGCGAATGGCGATGCTGAATGATGTGCTTTCGAACACAAACGCCATCGCCAGTACGCCGAATGCCAGCGCGAGCTCGAAAACCGTGCGGTGATGATTGACATCCTGGATGAGCGTGCGGGCGCCCTCAAAGAAGGAGAACGTGGCGCCCGCGACGAAAATGAAGATCGCGGCCATGAATGACCAGAAGAAGCTCTCCTTGCCATAGCCGTGGGGGTGCGTCTCATCGGGCATGGTGTCCGAAAGATTGATGCCGATGAGGAGGAATACCTGGTTCGCGGTATCGGCAAACGAGTGACCGGCTTCGGCGAGTAGCGCGCTGCTGCCGCTCAGCAACCCGGCGACGAGTTTTCCGGCGGCGATAGCGGCGTTCGCTGTGAGTGCAGCGAGGACGGTAGTCTTACTCTCTTCGGCCATGGGAGTTGCCACGATAGTACGACTTGCGTCGTCGCACGAGTTCGGGATTCTATAGCGCGAGTTGGCCGCCCCGATGTGATTGCGCGAAATCTGGGCGCGCCTTGTCCCATGCCTGGGTTTAGGGCTGGGGCGCGAGGGATTGTTCGAGAAGGCGCACGCCGAACTCAACGCCGAGCGGCAGCGCTTCCTCATCGATGATGAAGTGTGGATCGTGGTGGCGGCCCGCCTCGCCGCGGGCGGTATTTCGGGCGCCCAGCCAGAAATAGCAGCCAGGACGTTTCTCGAGATAGAGCGCCATATCCTCGGCGCCCATGCTCGGCGCACCGAAGATGCGGCCTTCTCCGAAGTAGTCTCGGGCGGCATCCATCACAAACGCTGTGACCACGGGATCGTTTACCAGCGGGGGCGAACTGGTGCGGTGTTCGAGCGTGAAGGTCGCACCGAACGCCGCGCAGATCCCGGCCAAGACCTTGGAGACGCGCGCGAGCATTTGGTCACGCACGCGCTTGTGATAGGTGCGGATCGTGCCGCTCAGCGTTGCCGACTCGGCAATGACGTTCGACCGGA
>JAFKFP010000303.1 GCA_017308185.1 bacterium
TCGCGTCGACGAAGCCGAGCTCTCGTACGACAGTCTGCGGCGCGAGGTGGGGGGGGCGGCCGCGGCCCTTACGCGCGAGATTGATCGGCTCTACCGCCTTCGCCGTGAGATGAATGCAGACCGTGGGCGCCGCGCTGATCTCTCTCGGCAACAAGAGGTCGGTGAGCGCGCGCTTGCCGAATTACGTACCCGCGCTGCCGAACTCGAAGCCGCTCGCGAATCCACGGCCGCCCGGCTGGCCGACGCCGACCAGGCATGTGAGGTCGCGGGCGAACGTCGCGAGGCGGCACTGGCACTGGTTGCCGAGGCGAGTGCGGCGGCGGCGGCGGCCGACGGTAAGCGGCGCGCACTGGCTTTGTTGCGCGAACAGCATCAGCAAGCTGTCACGAGGCTCGCCACGGAGGCGGAATCGCGGGGCCGCCGTGCGCACGACGTCCTGGTGGAATCGGAAGAGGTCGCCTTACGGCTCTCCGCCCTCCGGGCCGACCTCGATGACGCGCTCGCAGAGCAGGGCCATCCCGGTGAGGATACCGAAGCGGATCGAGACGAACTCGAGCGATTCGAGAATCATGAGCGCCGGATCCAGGATCAACTTGCCGACGCGCAGGCGAACCTCTTGGGCCTCGATCGCCTACGGCTCGACCTCGAATCAGAGGTGCGGCGTGCTGAAGCCACCATCGCCGATCTGCGCCTGCAGATGGATCGCGAGGGTTTCACCCTCGACCAGTCTGGACGTGTGCTCCCGGTCAGTGAAGAGGCCGAGACAGACCCCAACGCCGTGGATGTGGCGCCGGTTATCCATGGTGCCGCCGATAGCGACCCGGTCGCTATCGATGCGCGCATTGAGGATCTACGGCGTAAGATTCGGCGCCTCGGGCCGGTAAACGACGAAGCACCCGAGGACTTCGACGAATTGAGTGAACGTCACACGTTTCTGTCGTCGCAGCTCGCCGATCTCGATCGTGCCGAGGCGCAACTCCGCGCTGCTATCGCCGAGCTCAACGAAGAGATTCGCGCGCGGTTCACGACCACGTTTGAACAAATCAACACGTCCTTCGGTGAATATTTTGGAGCGTTCTTCGGCGGCGGCTCGGCAAGCCTGGGCCTCACGGATCCGGAAAATGTCGCGGAGTCGGGCATCGAAATCGAGGCTCAGCCGCCCGGCAAACGATTGCGGAGCCTCAGTCTGTTGTCGGGAGGTGAGCGTTCGCTAACGGCCGTGGCCCTGCTGTTTGCGCTACTTACGGCGAACCCGGCGCCATTCTGCGTTCTCGATGAGGTGGATGCAGCGCTGGATGAAGCGAACGTCGGCCGTTTCACCTCCGCTCTGAAGGAGCTCGCTCAGAAGACACAGTTCCTGGTAGTCACCCATAACCACCGACCGTCGAGATCGCTGATGCCATCTACGGCGTATCGATGATGCGTGACGGCGTCTCGAAAGTGCTTTCTCTGAGGATTGGTGATCTACAGGCTGACTGACCGTTGACGCTCCAGCCAATACCATGCTGGAACAACCTCATTAAGGAGCGCTCGTGCGTTTCTGGCGACGAAAACCCGAGGCCGCAGAGGATGCGGGCGAGCCGTACAACGACGACAGCAGCCCCGAGGGCGAGCGGCTTGAACTGCCGCTGCCGGATGATGGCGAGAGGGCGCCGGAGGAACAGGCGGAGATCCATGCGCAGACGGAGAGGGCCCTCGAACGGACGCGCAGGGGATTCTTCGGACGCCTGGGCGGGCTCTTCGAGCGCTCCGATTTCGACGAGTCAATCTGGGAAGATCTTGAAGAGGTGTTGATCGCCTCTGACGCAGGCCTCGCTACCACGGAAACCATCCTCGATCGCGTCCGCCAACGTGTGAAGGACGAGGGCGTCAAGCGGGGCGATCGTGTGCGAGAACTCCTGCGCGAAGAACTTATCCGCGTGCTGGAGGAGCCCGGCCAGGAACCTGCTGCGTGGGAGCGAGCGGGAGGACCGAAACCGCTCATTGTGCTGGTGGTCGGGGTCAATGGCGCCGGCAAGACGACGACTATCGCCAAGCTGGCGCACGCTTTCAAGCGCGATGGCGCGGCCGTGATCCTGGGTGCCGCCGATACGTTCCGGGCCGCAGCTACAGATCAGCTGAAAGTCTGGGGCGAGCGTGCCGGAGTGCGCGTTGTCGCACACCGGCCGGGCGCTGACCCCGGAGCGGTAGTGTTCGACACGCTGGATGCGGCAGAAAGCAGCGGGGCGGATTTCGTAATTATCGACACCGCTGGCCGCCTGCACACCAAGGCCAACCTTATGGAGGAGTTGAGGAAGATCGACCGGGTCGTCAAACGTAAATTTGCTGATGCCCCGCACGAGACGCTGCTCGTGCTGGATGCCACAACCGGGCAGAACGGCTTCGCGCAGGCCAAGACCTTTGCGGAGGCTGTCGGCGTGACGAGCATTGGTCTTGCGAAACTTGATGGCACTGCCAAAGGTGGCATTGCGTTTGCGATTGCGCATGAGCTCGCCATCCCCGTGCGGTTTATCGGCACCGGTGAGCGGATCGACGACCTCGCGCCGTTCGATGCCCAAGAATTTGTTGATTCCCTGCTGAGCTGAGCGGCGAGGATGAGCGACGTCGTCGCCTTCTGGTTCATCTGCGTTGTTCTCGGGTTGATTGCCCTCCCCATTGCGTTCGCCTTCTTTGGGCGCTTCCCCGACGCCGGTGCAGGCACATCATTCGCACTTGGAATGGTAATAACCGGCTACCTGTACTTCATCCTTCGCGTTGCGCACGTACTTCCGTACGGCCGCGGCGGTGCGATTCTCGCCGTCGCCATTCTGGCTGTCGTTTCGAGTGGGGTCGTAGGTCGTTCACGCCGATTCAACGTCACACTCAGGCGCTCATGGAGGGGCATCGTTGCCAGCCTGTGCCTCTTCACGGTCTTCTTCTTTCTGTTTGTCGGTTATCGTTCGTATCTCCCCGCCATCGCTGGCACCGAGCAGCCCATGGACCTCATGTACCTCAATGCGACGATGAAGTCGCCGAGCTACCCCCCCGAGGATCCCTGGCTGGCCGGTCATCCAGCGAGCTATTACTACTTCGGCTACCTGCAGGGCGGACTGATTTCGCAGGCAGCGGGCGTTCCAGCATCGACGGGCTACAACCTGACGCTTGCATATACGTTTGGCGCTGCGGCGGCGGGTATCGCGTCCGTGGTGTTTGCACTCGCCTGCTGGGCGATGCGCCGTGCGCGTGCGCGATGGTGGGCGGTGGCCGCGGGTATCGCCATCGCCTTTCTGCTGTTTCTTGGTTCACTCGAGGGCGTCTTCGAACTGGCAGCGGCGCATGGCGAGTACAGCGATTCTGCGTATGGCGCCTTCGGGGTCGATTTTCTCCTTCCGTGCACGCCTCAGCAGGTGGCAGCAAACGATACGAGCTGCTACCGCGCTGAAAATACGCCGCGTACGTCCACCTGGTACCCCGATGAGTACTTCTTTTGGTTCCGGGCCTCCCGCGTGATACCCGGTACCATTACCGAGTTTCCAGCATTCAGCTTCATCCTCGGAGACCTCCACCCGCATGTCATGTCTATCCCACTCGTGTTGTTGGCGCTTTCGCTGGCCGCTGCCGTGTGGAGGGGACGGCGCCAGCTCAGCTGGGAGGTCCACCGCCAGGCGCCATTCTTTGGATTAGCGTTGGCACTCGTGTTCGGCGCACTCAGCTTCGAGAATGCGTGGGACATCCTCACATTCACCGCACTTCTTGCGCTCGCTGTAGTGGCGCGCAATCTTCGGCATGAGCGCCCGGGCGCGGCGCTGCGCAATGCAGTCACGTTTCTCGGACCGGTGGTTGCAGGGGCAGTGCTGCTTTACATCCCGTGGTACATCGATTTTCGGTCCCAAGCAGGTGGCCTGTACCCATATGTGGGCGCGGGCACCAGCCCTGCACACGCATTCCTCCAGTTCGGCGTGTTGGGCTCCGCTGGGCTTCTCGCGCTCACATGGGCGCGTCGCCCCATGGCAGGGGCCAATGTGCGGCCCATTGCTCTTGCAATGTCACTCGTCCCACTTGTGCCATTCGCCCTGTGGCTGGTGCTGTGCCAAATCCACGGCAACCTCTCGGATGCATTCCATGCCCGCACAAGTGGTGGTTGGGTGACGCTCGCACTATATGGCCTCAGCGCGTGGGCCCTCTCAACGGCCGCGGTGTGTGTCGCATGGAAGCGGCATGCGGCGGCGATTGTCCCCGCTCTGTGCGCCGTCGCCGCCCTGCTGCTGTTCGGTACGGAGCTGTTTGTGGTTCGAGACATCTTCTTCGCATCGAGCCCGCGTATGAACACGGTGTTCAAGCTGAGCTACCAGGCGTGGATACTGCTCGCGGCTGGTGGTGCTGTCGCGCTTGTTATGGCTCTGCGTCGCGCTCGGTTGGGCGCTCCTGCAGGTTGGCTTGCTGCGCCTGTTGGGCTCCTCGCGTGTGCGGGGTTGGTCTACACCATCGTGGCTGTCCCCAACCGAACGGAAGGATTCCGTAAGACAGTCGGTATCGACGGACTGTCAGCGCTCGCGCGCAGCGACCCTGCCCAATACGCTTTGACGCAGTGGGTGCAACAGAATGTCCCGCCTGGCGACGTCATCATTGAGTCGTCCGGTCGTCACTGGGGGCGCGACAGCAAGGGGAATCTCGTGGTCACCGATCCCAACGTGGATTACACCGACGCCGCAAGCGTCAGCTCTCGGACGGGGCGGCCGATACCGATTGGCTGGTACTTCCACGAGATCCAGTGGCGAGGGGATACCGTTGCGAACCAGGCCCAGTTCCAGTCGCGGCAGAATCTCGAAGACGCGGTCTACACTGCGACAACGCCTGCGGCTGCGATCGCCGCGATGCACGAGGCGGGCGCGACGTTTGTCGTAGTGGGCCGGACTGAGCAGGCGGATTTCCCCGGCTTGATGCCGAAGTTCGACACTTTCCTCGATACTGTCTTTAGTCAGGACGGCCTCTCTGTGTATGCCTTGCCACAGGATCGGCAGGTGGCTACGTCGTGACTGACGTTGTATTCGAGCCGACGACGGGCCTCAACGAAGAGCTTGCGCGGCAGGAGGCCAGCGAGCAGGCCCAGCAGCCCGTGGTGTATGTGCCGATGCTCGCCCTGGCCTGGATTGTCGGCGCGTTGGTGTTTACGCTCCTCCGCCTCGGCCTCATCTGGCACAACGCGGTTGGTGGGGCTGAGCTTGTACAGCTTTCAGGCGCATGGATGGCGCGGACTGGTGCTCCCGATGATCGGTTCGTACCGACGCTGTTCCAGGCCATTACCGCGGGGCTCTTGCATTGGAGTGATTCCGAGATTCCTGCTCGTGTCCTCGCGTACGCCTCCACGGCTACCATTCCGCTCGCCGTCTTCATGTTGAGGCGCTACCTCACCGATGCCGGCGCCATCATTGCGCTCGTGCTCTTGTCTCTGGAACCGCTCGCAATCCAGATGGGATCGTCAGCCTCAGCGATGGGCTTCGACCTTGCTGTGACTATGTGGCTGTTCGTCGCAGTGGTGCGCCGCGACCTGCCGTGGTGGGGGTGGGCGTCCGTAGCTTTTGCGGTGGTGTCCGCTGGGCCAACCGCTCTGCCGCTGGTTGGGGCCGCGCTCGGCGTAGGGCTTGCCCGGCGCCGCTATCCATCCTGGCCAGTTGCGGTCGCTGCTTCCGCGGGCGTCGTGACCGGTGTCGTGCTCGCGACGTTCCGGTACGGCCTGGGCGCCAGCGGGCTCCATGTCGCGCCGTTTCAGCTATTTGCCGATGCGTATAGCCAGGCGTGGAATAGCGCGACCACATTCGACCTGTTCATCATTTACGCCGTGCCCATGGTGCTTGGTGGCATGGTCGCAGGTGCGTTCACGGCATACCGGCTGGTGAACGATGATGGCGATGATGCTCGAAGTCAAGAAATGCGTTTGTTGTTGGTCGTGTGGGCGGCCGTCGCAGTCCTCTGGTTGGTTTCATCGTTTGCGTCTCATTCGTCGGTGTCGATTATCGCCGCCACTGTCCCGTGTGCTCTGTTGCTTGGTCCGGCAATAGTGCAGGCCATCGTGGCTATGACCCGTGCCGACTGGCAAATCGCCCGGTTTGTGGTGCCACTCGTGCTGTTCCTCGGCCTGTTCTTCGGCACCATCGGAGCCGGGTGGGTGCATAACGGTGATAGCCCCACCGCGTTGCCCATAGTCGCTGTTGCCGTCTTGATTGTGGGGGTTCTGGCTGGCATCTGGTGGTTACGAACGACGCCATCTGCTGCGCCCACGCTCTGGGCCTTCCCCATGGTGGTCGGTGGCGTAATCATGCTGACGGGTGGTCTTGGGGTGGCTTTCAGCGGCGTGGGGGAGTTGGTGCCTTCGCCCACAAGCCCCCAACAAACCCGCGAGCTTCGAAACATCCTTCTCCACGACCTGACCCAGAGCGGTGGCCAACTTGTGGTTCATCCGAGTCTCTGGCCCGATCTCACGTGGCCTTTGCGCGATTCCGGGACGATCGTAGTCTCGTCGCGAGTGCCCGCGACTGCCGGCGCGGTGATATGGCCCGAGGATGCCGCCAAGCCTGACGGACTGAATCCATTGCAGGGGACCTGGAACATCCTGGAGACGATGAGGCCGCCCAGAGCGTCATTCAGCGACTACTACGAGTGGTTCACTAACCGCGGCACGGTAGTCAGTACGCCGACCCAGGCTGCGGTATACGTGAGGCCCGCACCGTGAGCGCGGCGGCCATGGGATCCTTTGAGTCACCGGCGCGGGCGAACCCGTTCGACCGCTTCCTCGCTTTGCGCGTCCCCGTCACGTGGGAGACGGCTTACTACATTGCCGTCATCGGTGTGGCGATTGGCTTGCGTTTTTGGAACCTTGGAGACCGCGCACTGCACCATGACGAGAGCATCCATGCTCAGTGGTCGTGGAGCCTGCTCCAGGGCGGATATCATCACAGCCCGATCTTCCACGGGCCGTTCTACTATCACTTTGAAGCACTGATCTTCCTGTTCTTTGGCGCCAACGATTACACCGCGCGCATATCGGCGGCGATCACGGGCACAGCGCTGGTGACACTGCCGCTGCTCTTGCGGAGGCGACTTGGCGCTGCGGGCACCATGGCTGCCGTTGCATTTCTCGCCTTCTCACCCACGCTCGTGTACTACAGCCGCTTCTTCCGCGAAGACATTTACATGGGATTCTTCACCCTTTTGATGGCCGTCGCCATGTGGCGCTACCTCGCTGAGGGCCGCGAGCGGTGGCTTGGACTCTTCGCGGCGGCGTTCACCGGTAACGTACTGACCAAAGAGGGTTCGTTCCTCGTTATCGCTGTCTTCCTTGTGTATATCGATGTCTATCTCGCGTCGCAGTTGGCACGCAAGACGTTGCGGTCGCGAGACCTCGAGTCACCGGTCCGCCAGTGGGTTCTCACACTCGCGCTTGCGCCCTGGGCATTTCTCGTGGCCGGCTTATGGCCGTTGATTGGCGGGTTACGGGAACGGATGGATTGGGACGAACTCCCTAGAGCCGGGGACATGTTGGTCTTGCTCGGGACGTTCACGCTTCCGCTGATCACGCCGCTCAGCCGGACTTACGTTCTGGAGCCGTTGCATCTTGTGAAGAAGGACGAACTCAACTGGGAGACTCACCTCCAGTCGGGCATCTCAGTGAGCGATGGACTGGCCCTCACGGGTTTGTTCGCCATCACGGTAAGTATTGCGGCCTTCGTCGGACTGCAGTGGCGTGCCCGGTTCTGGACCATCGCCTTTGTCGCATGCGGGTTCGTCTACCTGACACTCATGACATCCTGCTGGACCAATCTCGACGGTCTCGTGAGCGGCCCCTGGGGTTCATTGGACTACTGGCAAACGCAGCAGTCGGTCGCTCGTGGAGGCCAGCCCTGGTTCTACTACGACATGTTGATGCCGATGTATGAGTTCCTGCCGCTGGTGCTGGCTGTCGGCGGCATCTGGTGGTCGCTTGTCCGGGGTGATGCCTTCACGCGTCAGCGCGCATGGCGTGCCTGGGGTGACAAGCCGGAAGCGCGGAGGCTCGCTGCTGGCCTCGTTGCTGTCGCTGCCGTGGCCGCACTCTCACTTATCGTCATCGCTTGGCTCCCCGGCGGAATGGCGGGTGTGCTTGGCCGGGTGCTCATGTTCCTGGTGGCTGTTGCCGCCGTGGTTGCCATAGCCTGGCCATGGGGACGACGTGCCGCGGGCTTGGTCGTTGTCGTGGCTGCTATTGGCGCGCTTTCGTTCTTCTCGCTCTGCGCCATGATCATGGTGAGCTATACACGCGGCGATGTCCCCAAGGACATGCTTATCTACACCCAGACATCGCCCCAATTGGTGCAGATCGATCGGCATATCGAACAGCTTGCGCAGGCGACCGGTCTCGGATACAACTTGCCAATTGCGGTCGACACCACCGATTCGTACGCATGGCCATGGGCCTGGTACCTGCGTGACTACAAGCATGTGACCTACGTCTCGTTCGCGTCCGGCCCACCCGCCGGGCAATGGGACGTACTCCTGGTCGATGCGTCGAATGCCAACAAGGTGAACCAGTCGCTCGCGGATGCGAACTCAACCCAGTACGGCACACCTGTCGACTACTCGCACCGCTGGTGGTTCGACGAGGTCTACAAGACTGCCCTTACTACGGGGCCGTACCAATCAGACACGTGGAAAACGATCTGGGACGGTGTCGCCCACGGGGGGTGGCTTGACACCTGGTTCCACTATTGGCGCGATCATGACCCGGGACGCCCGCCAGGTTCCGCGAACGCGGTGGCCTACTTCCCCGCATCCTTCGATACGAAGACCGGTCTGGTGAGCGGGAAGCCTGTTGAGCCTCCGAAACCGACAGTGGATGATGCCGGCCGACCCCAGTTCGGAGGTAAGGGCACCCAGCCCGGACAGTTCTTCGCACCCGCCGGCATCGCTCGTGATGCCAACGGCGACCTGTACGTGATCGACAGCGACACAAGCCGGCTTCAGAAGTTCGACGCGAAAGGCAATTTCGTCGCGTCGGTGGATGTGCGGAAAAATCCTGATGACCCGAACGAGCAGTCGCAACCGTGGGGGGTGGCAGTCGCGCCCGATGGCACGGTGGTTGTCGCTGATACGTTCGGCTGGCGCATCACCGAATTCACTGCCGACCTCAAGCCCACCGGGATCTCGTTCGGCAAGGCTCCAACGGGGTCCACTCCCGGTGACTACGATCTATACGGACCACGAGCCATTGCATTCGACGCCGCCGGCAACATGTGGGTCACCGACACGGGTGACGATCGGATACAGGTGTACACCCTCGCCGGAAAATACGTGCGCACCATTGGCGGCAAAGGCTCTGGCCCCGGCCAGTTCTCCGAGCCCGTCGGTATCAGCATTGCTTCGGATGGAGTGGTGTTCGTGGCCGACATGTACAACAGTCGGGTTGAGATTCTGAATCCTGATGGCTCGTACAAGAGCTCCTTCACGGTCGAGGGCTGGGGAGGGAAGGAAGTGACGGATAAGCCCTACCTGACGGCGCTCACAGATGGGCGTGTGGCCGTTGGCGTCCCCTCAGACGGCCAGGTGCGGATCTATACGCGCGACGGCCACCTCGCTGCCACCATTACCGACAACGTTCAGCCACTTGACCTCCCATACGGGATCGCGGAGACGTCCGATGGTAAGCTTTGGGTAGTCGAGGGAGGCAGCGCACGAGTCCGCGAGTTCACTATCCCATGACCACCGGCGAGGGGGCTACGGCATGATCCGTTCCGCGCGGTTTTGGGTGAGCGTTGCTACCAGCGCCGTGCTTATCGCGCTGTTCTTGCGCGCTACGCATCCCCAACAAATTGAGAATGCCCTTCGCGAGGCCGATTACTGGTACCTCATACCCGGCGTGCTCGTGCTCTTTCTCGCGATCAACGTCCGGTGTGCACGTTGGTCAGTGCTCATGCGGCCAGTGGCACGGATGTCGCCATGGCGGCTCTTCCCGTACGCGGTCATAGGGTACACGGCGAATAACCTCC
>JAFKFP010000420.1 GCA_017308185.1 bacterium
ATGAGCAGGTGGACGCCTGGTATACGCAGCAAAGCGGCGCTGGCGA
This sequence comes from bacterium, assembly GCA_017308185.1. Lineage (GTDB taxonomy): Bacteria > Chloroflexota > Dehalococcoidia > Tepidiformales > Tepidiformaceae > JAFKFP01. The sequence goes on from JAFKFP010000420.1 coordinate 47, forward strand.
TCTGATCTTTTCCTTCGGCGGGACGGACTATAAGACCATCTCCTGCGACGGGGCGACCCAGACAGACATGTTCAGCGCGGCGGGCGCCACAGGCCAGTCGGCCAGCGGCACCTATGCAATCCGGGCATCCAGAGGGCCGGTCGAGATCACCGGGCTCCTGCGACTGGCACCATTGTCGGGAAACCGCAAGAGGTTCAGGACCGGTCGCTTCGCCCATGGGTCCTACACCTTCGCGAATTTCGGCTCGGCGGCCGTTGCGTCCATCCTGACGCAGTGCACCTATGCCGGCGGGGTATGCGTTCCCATCCTCGCGCTGGGCATCAACGATTCCTTCGGAACCAACCCGACCTCGATCGTCTCGATCGCGTCCCAGAGCGGCTCCTTGTCCTCCTGCATGTCCTTGCCGTAGGTGAGCGGCAGCGCGTGCATCACCCCGAGCAGCGTCTGGTGCGCGGCGGCCACCCGGGGGCTCTTCGCCCGCAGCAGCTCCGCCGAGTCCGGGTTCTTCTTCTGCGGCATGATCGAGGAGCCGGAGGAGAACGCCTCGTCGAGCTCGACGAAGCCGAACTCGCTGCTCGACCAGATCACCAGCTCCGAGCCGAGCCGCGAGAGGTGCATCGCGCAGGTCGCCGCGGCGCTCAGGTAGTCGATCACGAAGTCCCGGTTGGAGGTGCCGTCGAGCGAGTTCTGGGTGATCCCGGCGAAGCCGAGCTCGGCGGCGACGATCTCGCGGTCGATCGGCCAGTTGACGCCCGCCAGGGCGCCGGAACCGAGCGGCATCACGCTGGCCGACTCGGCCGCGAAGTCGAAGCGGCGCGCGTCGCGGGAGAGCATCCAGAAGTAGGCGAGCAGGTGGTGGCCGAGGTAGACGGGCTGGGCGCGCTGCAGGTGGGTGTAGCCGGGCATCGCCCAGTCGCGGTGGGTCTCGGCCAGGGCGAGCAACCGCTCCATCGCTGCCGCGCAAAGCCGCATCGCCTTGCGCGAGGCGGCGCCGACGACCATCGCGATGTCGGTGGCCACCTGGT
>JAFKFP010000421.1 GCA_017308185.1 bacterium
AGGCCGAGATAGCGGATCACCGCGTCAGTCTCGCGATTGATGTCGGCGATGGACAGCGCATTGGTCCACGGATCGAAGCGGCGCGGATGGCGGCCCTGCACCGCAAGGCGGATGTTTTCGCCGACGCTCAGCGCCGGAAACAGGTTGGTGATCTGGAACGACCGGCCGATGCCGGCGCTGGCGATGGCTTCCGGCGTGCGCCCGGCAATGGGCTTGCCCAGTAACGTCACCGCGCCGCTGTCGGGCGCGAACATGCCTGAGAGGAGATTGAACGCCGAGGTCTTGCCGGCGCCGTTCGGGCCGATCAGCGCGTGCAAGGTACGATCGCTGACAGCAATATCGACGCCCTGCACCGCCTTGATGCCGCCAAAGCTCTTGACGATGTTGTCGGCGGCGAGCACCGCGTTATCGACATGCGCGGTCGGGCGCAGGAAGTCCGGCAGCGGCAGCGCCTCGATCTTGCGCGCCGACATCGCGGCGTCTTCGACCACCTTCTTGCGGAACGGCGCGGTAGCGCGCTCCCACACGCCGACGAGACCGGTCGGGGAAAACACCACGAAGGCGACGAAAATCAGGCCGAGCCAGAACAGCCAGTTCTCGGTGTAGATCGAGAGAAACTCGCGAAACAGCACGTAGAACAGCGCGCCGATGGCCGGGCCGATGAAGCTGCGCATGCCGCCGATCACCACCATCGCCAGCAACTCGCCGGAGAAGGTAACGCTGATCGGATCGGCCGACGTCATGCGGTTCTTGTAGAGCAGCAGGATGCCGGCGAGACCGGTGATCGAGGCAGACAGCACGAAGGCCGCGAGCTTGTAGTTATTCACCGGATAACCGAGGAAGCGCGCGCGCTGCTCGTTCTCGCGGATCGCCACCAGCACCGAGCCGACGGTGGAATTATGGAAGCGCCACAACACGATCAGCACGACGAAGGCGATTGCAGCCACCAGCCAGTAGTAATTGGCGGAGGATTCGAAATCGATGCCGAACCAGGTCGGCCGCGTGATGCCGCCGAGCCCGTTCTCGCCGCCGGTCACCTCGGTCCAGCGGAACGCGACGACGTAGAGCA
>JAFKFP010000422.1 GCA_017308185.1 bacterium
AGAACAAAGAGGGATCATGTCAAGTATATCTACTTAAGCAAAATACGCAGGGCGCGCCGGTTAAGGCTCGATCCAGATGGGCGTTCCATCGGGGATCGCGTCCCACAATTCCTCGATCTCCTCGTTGGACAGGGCGATGCAGCCGTCGGTCCAGTCCCCGGCCATCCGTCCGTCGGCAAGCGCGTTGGGCTGGCCGTGGATGAAGATCGCGCCGCCCGGCGGAAGGCCGCGTGCCGCCGCATAATCCCGGTCCTGCGCATCGGGATAGGAGATGTGGAGCGACAGGTGATAGGCGCTGCGCGGATTGCGGTAATCGATGCGGTAGCGGCCTTCGGGCGTCCGCTCATCCCCTTCGAAGCGCTTGGGCCCGACGGGAGCGTCGCCCAATTGCAGCCCGCCATAGGTCTTGATCGGCCGCCCGCCGGCAAACAGGATCAATTGCCGCGCCCCCTTGCGCACCAGCACGAAATCGGCGGATTGCGGCGCGCTTGGCACGGGTGGCGCAGAGGCGACAAACGGCGGCATCGCGGGCAATGCCGGTTGCTGCGTCATCTGCGCGCCCCCGGCACCCGGCGCCCCCGCACAAGCCGCGAGCAGCACGAGCGGAACAAGGGAAAGGGCGCGTCGGGCAGTCATTGCCCCGCTTCCTATCAGGCTTTGTCCGCGTTTCGCAAAATCCACGTGCTTGCGATTGGCGGCGTTCCATGGTCTCAAAGCGCATAAAGCAAATGAGAGGGGATGAACGATGGGCGGAAAGATCGGCTACAGAACCGGCTTGTGCGCAGTGATGGGCGTGCTGGCATTGGGCACATTGGCAAGCTGCGGCAAGAGCGCACCCAAGCCGGACGCTCAATCTACGGGCGCGCAGGGTGCCGATCCGGTCGCCGTCGTGGAAGCCTTCGACAAGATGGTGATGGAACACCGCGCGAGCGAAGCGATCATGAAATATGTTTCCGAGGACTTTATCGAGCACGATCCGACCGTGAAGGGCGGCAATCGCAAAGGCCTGTTCGACTATATGGTGAAAGCCGGGTGGGACGAGAAATCGAACCCCTTCCCCGACATGAAA
>JAFKFP010000304.1 GCA_017308185.1 bacterium
GCGCTCGGTCTTATCGCGGGGATCATCCAGGGCATCACGGAATCGGTCATCATGCGCCTCGTCGACCTGCAGATGTCCGTCCCGGGCCTCGTACTGGTCATCTTCCTCGCCTTCATGATCGGACCAGGACTCTGGACGACCATCATCGTCCTCGGCGTCATCGGCTGGGTCCCATATACGCGCATCATCCGAAGCGAGATGCTCGTCGTCGCCGAACAGCAATACATCCTGGCGGCGAGAGCGGTGGGAGCATCGCCAGGCCGCGTCATCTTCAAGCACGCCCTCCCGCAGGCCGTCCCGTCCTTCATCGTGCTCAGCACGCTGCAGTTCGGCGTGGCCATCGTCGTCGAAGCCTCCGTGAGTTTCCTTGGCTTTGGGATCCAGCCGCCGGGGAGTTCGCTCGGCCTGCTTATCTCCGATGGACGGGCGCACATGACGACGGCCCCCTGGATGCTTTTCGCCCCGGCCGCGGTGCTGTTTGTGCTCGTGCTGCTTGTGAACTTCATCGGCGATGAGCTCAATGAGTGGCTCGATCCCGTCCGTCGGCGCGCCTGAGTCTGTGATTGACACGGGCATGAGGCAGCGCTACATTTTCGCCAGTTACCTACCAACCGTTTGACTGTTCGCTAATCGCGCGCCGGCACAACGGGTGAGCACACAGAGGAAGGTGCACATGAAGATCGACGTTTTCTGCGAGGTTGAAAAGGCGGCTCTGGAGGGCCCGGGCGGCGAGCACCGCCTCTTGAAAGAGACCCTCGCACAGGCCCAGCTGGCCGACCAGGCCGGGTTCGATTGCTGGTGGGAGGTCGAACACCACGGCGCAGTGGAAATGAGTTACAGCTCCGCGCCCGACCTCATGCTCACGGCCATCGCCGCGCGCACGCAGCGCATGCGGGTCGGCCATAGCGCGGTGCTCGCGCCGCATCGCTTCAGTCACCCCATTCGCATCGCCGAGCGCGCTGCCACGCTCGACCTGTTGAGCGACGGGCGGCTGGAGGTCGGCTTTGCACGGTCGACGACTCCCGAGTGGCGCCTCTTCCAGATCCCGCCCGAGGACACCCGCGCACAGCTCGAGGAGACCATGCGCATGGTCCCTCGCATGTGGACGGAAGAGCGCTTCACGTACGAAAGCCCCAACTTTTCGATCAACAACGCACCCATCATCCCGAAGCCCTACCAGAAACCGCATCCCCCCATGTGGCAGGCGTCCTCGAGCCCGGATTCATTCGCAATGGCCGCCCGGTGCGGTGTGGGCGCGCTGGGTGTCACGCTGCTCACGCCCATTGAGGGCATGGCCGCGCTCCTCCAGACGTACCGCGATGCGATCAAGGACGCCGAGCCCGCCGGGAAGTTCGTGAATAACCAGGCAGGCGTCTTTACCTTCGTCCACTGCGCCGAAACCACGAAAAAGGCAATCGAGAATGGCGCCGCGCAGGCGGCCGCATGGTACATCAACACCATGGTCCGGTTCTTCGAGTTGGAGCAAATGATGCGCGACCTCGAAGACCGCACCAAGGATGTCGCCGGTAGCGGCCTCGTGGGCCAGATACAATCGGACACGCCACCGGCCGAGGACGACGGCGGGGCGCTCCGGCTCATCGGGCGGCTCGCCCACGGCGAAGACATCTCAGGTGAAGAAGCCTACGAAATCCTTGGTAAGCAGGATTCAATCATCATCGGTGACCCGGAAACGTGCCTCAAGAAGATGAAGCACTACCGCGACATCGGCGTCGATCGCCTCCTCTGTTTCCAGCAGGTCGGTGGCCTCTCCCACGAGGCCATCATGGAAAGCATCCGGCTGGTCGGAAAGCACGCGGTCCCGTACTTCTCGCCCAAGTAACCCCGCAGATCGCCCGTCCTTCATGGACGACGTCAACCAGTAGCTGCCCACAGGAGGCTCGACCATGGCTTACGTGGAATACGAATGCACCGGCCATATCGCGACAATTCGCATGAATCGCCCGGAGCGCCTGAACGCAATGTCCCGCGAGCTCTCGGCCGAGCTGCGCGCAGCGTTCGCCGGCTTTGTGGCCGATGATGACGCCTGGGTTGCCATACTGACTGGCACCGGACGCGCCTTCTGTGCCGGCCGTGACCTGAAGGCACAGGCTGAGGGTGGGCCGCCTCCAAGCCCAACCTATACCGCGGAATGGAATATCTTCGGTGTCCCCGACACCGACAAGCCATTGATCGCGGCAGTCAACGGTTTTGCCATTGGGGCGGGCTGGTACATGGCCGCCGGCTGCGACATCCGCGTCGCCGCGGAATCCGCAATCTTCGGAATGGGCGAGATCCCCACGGGTGTGCTCGGGCCGTACTGGTTCCCCGGCGCTGAAGTCTTGCCGTGGGCGCTCGCGGCCGAGTTTACACTCCTGGGCGAGCACGTCCCTGCCGAGCGGCTCGCTCGGCTTGGACTCGTCAACGAAGTCGTGCCCGACGCTCAGCTGATGGACGCCGCTCGTGCCTGGGCGCAGAAATTCGTCGCGCTTCCACCGCTCCACGTGCGGCGGACGAAGGGCCTCATGGCCGCCATGCGGCAGGTGCCGGGCCCAGACATGGTCAAACGCGAGATGGAGGCCCGCGCGTTCCTTAACGGCCTCGATGACACCAAAGAAGCTGCCGCAGCGTTCGCAGAGAAGCGTCCACCTTCCTTCAAAGGCGCGTAGGACGCAGCGCCACCTGGCCGTATCGCAGGCGAATCAGCGGAGGGAGTAACAATGACGGGGATGCTGGCAGGGAAAGTCGTCATCGTCACGGGGGCCGTGGGAGGCATCGGTAGTGCCATCGCAAATCGCTGTGCGGCCGAGGGCGCGCGCGTTGTCGTGGCCGACCTGGATACCACCCCGCTTGCCGAGACAGCCGCAGCCGTGGCCGCAGCGCACACAACCGAGGCGGCCGGCATCGCGGTCGATGTCACACGCGCGGCGAGCTGCGTCCGTCGAGCGTTTTGGCCGGCTCGATTGCATCTTCAACAATGCCGGCGGCGGCGGCGCGACGAAACGTATCGACGCATATCCCGTCGAAGACATCGATCACATCATGGCCGTGAACGCGCGTGGCGTGTTCCTTGGCATCAAGCACGCCGCCCGCCAGATGAAAGCTGAGGGCCACCCGGGCGCTATCGTCAACACCGCTTCTGTCAACGGACTCAGCGGTACCCCCCGCTACCCCGCTTACGTAGCAGCCAAACACGCCGTCGTGGGCCTTACCCGGGCGGCCGCCTGGGATCTCTCGACGGACGGCATTCGTGTGAATGCTGTATGCCCCGGCCCTATTGGGACACCGCGGATGCTTGGTGGGCGCGACGCCGGTGAAGAACTCTTACCGCATGTCCAGGCGTTCGCCGATCGCACGCAGATGAAGCGCCTCGGCCGCCCCGAGGAAGTCGCGGCGCTCTGCGCGTTTCTCGCCAGCGACGATGCATCGTTTGTCACTGGCGCGGCCTACACCGTCGATGGAGGCTGGGAGGCGTAGGCTTCGGCGCGGCGGATCCCTACGCCCCCCGGGCCGCTAGTGCGCTACCAGGCGGTAGACGCGCAGGGCATTGTCGTGGAACATCGCTGCCCGCTCGTCCGGCCGGTAGCCTTTCGTCAGCTTCTTGAACTGATTCCAGAGCACCGTGTACGAGCACGACTGCCGGTCGACAGGGAAGTTGCTCTCGAAGAGGCAACGTCCCGGGCCAAATTGTTCGATTGCGTATGAGTAGTAGCGCTCGTTCGTTGCGAGGAGTTCGTCCGAAGTCGGCGCGGTGTCGCGCAGATGCCATGCGAACCCATTCATCGGCATCTGAATACCGCCCACCTTAAGCACAACGTTCTCGTGCACGGCTACCTTCGCGATGCCCGTCTTCCACTCCTGGTACGCGCGCTCCATGTCATTGGAGTAGGGGCCAATGCCCATGGGCGTGCCCAGGTGGTTGAGGATGACCGTCGTGTAAGGAAAGGCCGCGGCGAGGTCCGCGACATCGGTGAGCTGCGGGTGAAAGACCCAGGCATCGAATGTCATGGCATACCGGTTCAGGTACTTGAACCCTGCCCGAAACGCCGGCGATGCCAGCAACCGCTCCTCCATCCACTCCGGTGGCTGCGGGAAAATACTGGTGTCGGCCCAGGCGGCGCGCTGACGGATGCCCCGGAAGCGTTGCGGGCTCGCGGCCATGAGCGCTTCGAGCACAGGCACGACATCGTCGCCCATCCTCAGGTCGGCCGTGCCGACAATCCCAGCCGACACCTGCACGTCCCCGTAATCGCCGCTGGCTCCCTGTGCTGCCTGGCCCTGCGCGAACTCCACTTCGCCGGTGGGCCGGAACGCCACTGGACCGCTGTTCTTGTAGAACGCCCCGGTCTCGACAAATACCGTCTGGCGGATGTTCTGGCCCGCGGCGTCGGCCGCGAGCTCCGGCACGAGATACCTGCGCACATCCGAATAGCGGTCATCCGGGAAGTCCCACAGGTGGTGGTGTGTATCGATAATCGGGAGTTCGGGCTCGATAGCGCGCTCCGGGGTCGAAGCGAGCCATTGATCGCGGTCTGCCAAGGTGTGCCTCCTGTGGTAACGAGCGGCTGGCATCCCTTTCCCCCAAGCAAGAGTTGGAGGGAACACGTGCGGGATGTTTCATCCAACCAACCGTTTGGTTACAGTATTCTAGCTTGTCCCAATGTGACCGCAAGGAGGCCGCGAAGACGCTTCGGTCTCGTGCCAGGGCAGACCTCTCAGGTGCGCAACCGCGGATCGAGTTCGTCGCGGAGGGCATCGCCAAGGACATTGAACGAGAACACGCAGAGTGCAATTGCCGCACCCGGGAAGATCGCAAGCCAGGGGGCAGTCGTCAGAAAGCGACGGCCTTCGACACCGAGCATATATCCCCAGTCAGGCGCCGGAGGCACCACGCCGAACCCCAGGAACGACAGCGATGACTCCGCAAGGATGGCCGCACCGACACCGATAGAAGCGAGGACAATCACCTCGGGCATGATGTTTGGAAGAATGTGCCGCACGACGATCCGGGTGTTCGAGCAACCCACGGCGCGCGCCGCATCGACATAGAGCGAACTTTTGAGGCGCAGCACAGCGCCGCGAATTACACGCGACGTGCCGGGCGCCGTGAGCAGTCCGATAACGAGCAGCGAATTGCGCTCGCCAGGCCCGAGCAGCGACATCATCGACATCAAGACGACGAGCCAGGGCAGCGCCATGACTGCATCGACCAGACGCTGGACGAGCGAGTCCCACCAACCTCCTACATACGCCGATGTCGCGCCGATGAGAATGGCGGCGCCAAGCCCGACCACCACTGCACCAACGCCGATAAACAACGACGTCTTCGCGCCGTAGACAACGCGGCTGAACACGTCACGACCGAAGTTATCGGTGCCAAAAAGGTGGCTGGTGCTAACACTCTGGAGCGCATCCGCGGGAGCCTGAGCATCCGGCCCGTGCGGCGCTATCAGTCCGGGTGCAACGGCCAGAATAAGCAGGACGACGATGACCAGCGCCCCCATCGCGCCCAGTGGTCTCCGGACGCAGAATCGGCCTGTGGCGAACGCTGCCCGTGAGAGGCGGCCCCTGCCGTTGCGTCGAACGAGCGGAGGCTGGATTGCAGCATCACGGCGTCCCGCCATCAGCCTTGAGTCCTTGGGTCTAGATAGACGTATGAGCAATCGACGAGGAGGTTCACGATAAGCACGGCGAGCGCGAGCAGGATGTTCACGCTCTGGATCGCCGGGTAATCTCGCTGGCTGACAGCTTGGAACACGTAGGAACCGATGCCCTGTAGATTGAAGATCTGCTCAAAAATGACCGTGCCCCCCAAAAGCACGGCTACTTGCGTGCCAAAAAGGGTGACAACGGGTATCAGTCCATTACGGATAACGTGGCGGCGAATAAGCACCTGTTCGCTGAGCCCCTTGGCGCGGGCCGTGCGGACGTAATCGTTCCGCAGGACTTCGAGCATCGCAGACCGCGTCATCCGCATGAGGATGCAGGCGAAGTAGAGGCTCATGATAACTGCCGGCACTAAGAACTGGCGGGCGTTGTCCCCCAGGTTATCGAAGGGCGAGACGTAGGTGAGCGGCGGTGAGTAATGCCACCACACCGCCGGCATGGCTATTGCCAGTGTCCCAAGCCAGAAGCCAGGCAGCGAGAGTCCGGCGATCGCCGTCACGCGGAGGCCGTGGTCGAGGGGACGATCCTGGTAGACCGCCGATAGGACACCCAACGGGATGCCGAGGAGCAGGGTGAACACAGCTGCGAGAAGTGCGAGCTCGGCTGTAACGGGGAGGCGGTCGAGGACATCGGACCAAACACTGTTGCCCGTGAAGAGGCTGTGCCCGAAATCACCACGGGCAACGTCTGCGACGTAATGGACGAACTGCACTGGCAATGGGTCGTTGAGGCCGAGCTTCGACCTGAACTCCGCCGCCTGCTGCGGAGAGACGTTCTGGTCGTTGAGGAGCAGCGTGACGACATCCCCGGGGATCAACCTGACGAGAAGGAATACCAGGCACAGCACCAGCAAAAGCGTGGGGATGAAGAGCGCGCAGCGCCGTGCAAGGTACTTCATACGTAGGCGTTCTCCCCGCTTAGGAAGTCATCCAGATGTTCTTCGCCTGGAACGATTGGTCACCGGCCTGCGCACCACTCGGCCCGATGCCTCCAAGTTGCACGCCCTTGACGTTGTCGCGGATGGCCAGATCTGAGTAGACGTACCAGTTGGCGAACCCGGCAACGGGAAGATCCTTTAGGAGAAGCTCCTGGGCCTCCAGGATGATCTGCTTTCGCTTCTCGGGGTCGGACTCAGCGCGCTCTTTTGCGATGTAGTCGTCGAACTCCTTGCTGCTATAGGAGAAGTAGTTACGCGCGCCACTGCTGCTGAACGCACCGGAGAGCAAGGAGTCCGGGTCCGTCGCGAAAGCGGGTGATAGGGTATCGACCTGAAAACGCTTGTTGGTCTCTTTGCTCTTGAACGAGGTGTAGTCCGAGGTGTCGAGCGTGACTTTGAAGCCGACAGCTTCGAGCTGCGCCTTGTATGCCTGCGCGCGGTCCAGATAGAAGCTGGGGAAAGACGATGTTGTTGTGATCGTCAGCTCAATATTGCCCCCAGCAGCAGCGACGAGCTTCTTCGCATCCGCGAGGTCCGCGTCTTTCGGCTGGCGGAAGCCAGGCCGCGTCAGTAGAGCGTCGCTCGGGATGCCCCAGGCCGGATTTGCGATCACGGCGGCAGGCTGGAAATCACCGCCCGGATAAACGACGTTCCCGAGCCCTTTGCGGTCGATTGCGAGGTTAATCGCCTGGCGGACACGGATATCGTTGAGTGGCGCCTTGTCGATCGGGCCGCCGAGGCCCTGCAGGAAGTTGTTCGGCGCCAAGTAGTGGGCAACGGTGACGCCGCTAAGACCCTTCACGGAGGGCAGATCAATTGTGGCCACTTGGTACATATCGAACTTTCCAGACTGAAAGCCGGAAAGGATAGTCTGGGGGTCGTTAACAATCGTCCACTGGATGCCGTCGAGGTAGGGTCCGCCCTTTTCCCAATAATCGGGGTTGCGCTTCACTGCGCCACCCTGTGTGGTGTCGGCATGGTCGAGAATGAACGGGCCGGAGCCGATGATCGCATCAGCACTTGAGAGGTCGCCAAATTTCTGGATGACCTCCGGAGCCACAATGACCGCCTGCTGGTTGGCGAGAGCGCTCACGAGAGGCACGAATGGCTGCTTGAGTACGATACGGACGGTCTGGTCGTCGGGTGCCTCAAAGCGATCAACGAGGTCGTAATCGGAGTGGCGCACGAAGGCCGGGTCGTTGGTGGCAATACGCTCGAGACTGAACTTCACATCGGCGGCCGTGACGGCACGCCCGTTCACGGGCGGTTTGTTATGCCACTTAGCACCTGGCTTGAGCTTCGCTACAAACGTCAACGGGTCGGGGAAAGACCACGTGTCCACGAGGTCGGGGATCGGGTTGCCGGTCTTCGGGTCGATCGTGAAGAGTCCGTTCCCGCAGGTGCGCCAGACTGCTGCGGTGTATTGCGCTGGCACAAACTTCTGCACGTCGAAGTTACCGCCGCTGGCGAAGATCGTAGGCAAGCGAAGGGTTCCACCCTTCTGCGGCGTGCTGGCTGCCTCCGAGGGAGAGGCCGCTGGTGAAATGCCGGAGGGCGAAGCGGCGCCCTTCGAGTTACCGCCGCCGCAGCCGGCGATGAGCGCTGCCGAGCCGACAGCAGTTACGGCACCACCAGCCAAGAACCGGCGCCGGCTGACGGAACGGATGAACGGGCTGGCCGATCGGGGCATAGTACGGGTCTCCTACCAAACGTTTGGATTCATCACGGACCACGGTGAGCATTCCACCATACGAGACCGACGCGGGTCAAGCTGAGCGGCCGCCCCGAAGTGTCTCCAGCCATCCCAGCGTTGCAATTCACCGCTGCCACCCGCACAATGGGCGTCACCAAACGACTGGTCGATAGAAGTGGAGGCGTGATATGGAGCAGCCCGGTTCATCCGCCGCGCTCGCAGGCATACGAGTGCTCGACCTCACGAGCCCCCTGGGCAACTATGCCGCGAAACTCATGGCGGATTTCGGCGCGGACGTCATAAAAGTCGAGCCACCCTGCGGCGACCCCTTTCGCACACGCAGGCCGATGCCCGCCACGACAACATTTCCCGATGCAGGATTGCCGTTCATCCTGAACAACCTCAACAAACGAAGCCTTACGGTCGACCTCGAATCCTCGGCCGGACAGATGCTCTTTCGGCGCCTGGCCAGGCAGGCTGACGTCCTGCTCGAAACCGCCGAACCGGGCTGGATGGAGCAACGAGGCATCGGCTACGCAGCTCTCTCCGCGCTCAATCCCGCTCTCGTCTACACGGCGATCACGCCGTTCGGGCAATTCGGCCCGCACGCCCAGTATCGAGCCTCGGACCTCACCATCCAGGCGATGGGGGGCGCGCTCGCTCTCACTGGGGACCCCGGCGAGCGTCCCGTGCGCGGAGGCATCCACGTCGGCGAAAAAATGGCCGGCTACACGGCCGCCACAGCTACCGCGTTCGCCGTCCACTACCGCCTCGCGAGCGGCAAGGGGCAGTTCATCGACGTCTCCGCACAGGACGCCGTTATCTCCCAGATGGAGATGTCGACCACCCGCTACATCTTCACGGGCGCCGTCCAGCAGCGAAATGGCTGGCGCGTCGCCGTCGTCACCTGTCCCGCGGGCCTGTACCCCTGCCTCGATGGCGAAGTCTCGATCGTTGCATCGAAGATCCACCAGTGGAGCGCCCTCCGAGATTGGATTGGCGACGAGCGCCTCATGAAGGATGAGTACCTCATGGAGCCCGCGCGTTTCGCCGACCGCGACTTCATCGACCCCATCGTCTCTGAGTGGACGCGGACGATGAAGAAGGCGGACGTCTTCCA
>JAFKFP010000400.1 GCA_017308185.1 bacterium
GATGGACATGCGCGAGGCGCTAGGGCTGCTCAAGCCCATGCTGGAGGATCCCGCCATCCTCAAGATCGGGCACAATTTCAAATATGACCTCGGGCTCTTGCTGCGCTACGGCATTTCCGTCGCCCCGTTCGACGACACCCTGCTCATGGCCTATGCCATGGACGGGGCGCAGAACAACACCATGGAAGCGCTCGCCAATACCTGGCTCGGCCATATCGGAATGCCGATCAAGGACCTGATCGGCTCGGGCAGGACCCAGCGCACCTTCGCCCAGGTGCCGATCGCCGAGGCGGCGCGCTATGCGGGCGAGGATGCCGACATCACGCTCAGGCTCTGGCACATCCTCAAGCCAAGGCTCCCCGCCGAGCACGTGACGACCCTTTATGAGACTCTCGAGCGCCCGCTCGCCCCGGTGCTCGCCCGCATGGAAGGGCGCGGCATCACCGTCGACCGGCAGATTCTCGCGCGCCTTTCCTCGGAGTTCGCCCAGCGCGCCGCCGCGGTCGAGGCCGAGGCCTATCAATTGGCCGGGGAAAGCTTCAATCTCGGCTCGCCCAAGCAATTGGGCGACATCCTCTTTGGCAAGATGGGCCTGCCGGGCGGCTCCAAGACCAAGACCGGCGCCTGGTCGACCGGCGCCGACGTGCTCGACGACCTCGCGCTCAAGGGCGTGCCGCTCGCAAGGACCATCCTCGACTGGCGCGGGGTGACCAAGCTCAAATCGACCTATACCGATGCCTTGCAGGATTACATCAACCCGCGCACCGGGCGGGTCCACACCTCCTACAACCAGGCGTCGGTGCTGACGGGGCGGCTTTCCTCCAACGAGCCCAATCTGCAGAACATCCCCGTCCGCACCGAGGACGGGCGCAAGATCCGCTCGGCGTTCATTGCGCCCGAGGGCCGGAAGCTGATTTCGGCCGACTATTCGCAGATCGAATTGCGCGTTCTCGCCCATATCGCCGATATCGAGGCGCTGAAGGATGCCTTCGAGGAAGGGCTCGACATCCACGCCATGACGGCCTCGGAAATGTTCGGCGTGCCGGTCGAGGGCATGCC
>JAFKFP010000401.1 GCA_017308185.1 bacterium
ACGCCGGATTCGCATCCTTGAGCGCACCGATGGCCGCCTGCACGATCCCATCCTTAGCCCACGCCCCGCTGCCCTGCTCATCCTTCGTGGCCGGCAATCCGAACAGCAACACCGCCGGCACCTCCAGCGATTTCAACGCCCGCGCCTCGCCCGCCAGCTCATCCAGCCCGAGGCGGTCCTGCCCGGGCATCGCCTCGATCGGCTGACGTCCTCGCAACCCCGCTTCGATGAACAGCGGGTAGACCAGGTGGGACGGTGTGAGTTCCGTCTCCCGGACCAGCCCACGAATGGCCGTGCTCGAACGAAGCCGGCGATGCCGTTTGAATGTCGCGTATTCCATAATCGCCAGTGTACCAGCGCCGCGGGCCGCGTGATGGCGGCCCCACGCACCTCTCAGATCGCGCATTCGCCTTCGCCGCGCTGCATCTGGTACAGCTCGAGCTTGCCCCAGTCGATGAACATCGACCGGTTGTCATCGTCGAACTCCCCCGGCAGCGCGAGGTCGGCTACCGCGTCTTCGAACGGCTTCGTGCCCACGCGGTCGAAGAACGCGTCGAACGGCTCATCCGCCTGCCGCTCCGCCTCGTAGAGCGCTACGAACCGCTCCACCGTCTCCGGTGCACGCTTCGCCGGCATACGAACTTTCAGCTGCGTGGCGATGCGCAGGTCGCCATTGTCGTAGCGGCCGCCGACGAATACGTGGTAGGCGGGCAACTGGTGTCCATCCACCTTGATGACGGCGCCGTGAAACCCGATGCTCCCGATGTGATGCTGGCCGCAGCTGTTCGGGCAGCCGCTCATGTTGATGTGGATCTTCTTCGTCAGCGGGTCCTGGACGTTCAGCGATTCCACCTTCGCCTGGATCGCCGCATTCAGGCCCATGGAACTCGTAATGCCCATCTTGCAGCTGTCCGTGCCTGGGCAACTCACCACGTCATTGATCGTTTGGGGGCCGAGGTCAGCGAGCCGCAGCTCCTTCAACCGCGTCCACACCTCGTAGAGGCTCTCATCGCGCACCCAGCGGATCACCAGGTTCTGGCCGATCGTGCTGCGCGCCC
>JAFKFP010000402.1 GCA_017308185.1 bacterium
AAGATCCTGCACGCACCCGGGGTGGCGGTGAGCGCGACGTGTGTGCGCGTGCCTACCTTCTTCGGCCATGCGATGACGGTGTGGGCAGAGTTCGAAGCGCCGGTGAGCGCCGCCGAAGCGCGCCAACTCATGGCCGGGCAGGCTGGCATCACGCTGATGGATGACCCGGCCTCGGAGCAGTACCCGACGCCGCTCGACGCCGCCGGTCGTGACGATGCGCTGGTGGGCCGCCTGCGCAGCGATACGTCCTGCCCGGGTGCGATAACGTTCTGGGCCGTGACTGACAGTATTCGCAAAGGCGCGGCCACGAATGTCGTGCAGATCATCGAGGAAGCGTCACAGCGGGGGCTGGTTAAGCGGCCGTAGAGCCCAGGGACGATGGACAGAACGGCGGCCGCAGTCGAAGACGGGATTTCGAGGCCGACGCGTCACCTACCGCGATTGGCCGAGGAGCAGTGGACGCCGAGGTCCTGTGTGAGCGGCGGCAGAGGTGCGTGCTCAATCGCCCCTATGGGAGTGGCGCGCTAAACTCACCGTGGCCGCGAGAGTCTGCGGCCCTTGATCCCGCTGATTCCCTGAGGTCCGCATGCCGAACGCCCAACTCCGCGACATTCTCACGTACTACGAGGAGGCCGGGGCCGGTGAACCGCTCGTGCTGGTTATGGGCCTCGGCGGCGACCTGCAGGCGTGGCGCTTCCAGGTACAGGAACTCTCGAAGCACTTCCGGGTCATCACCTTTGACAACCGTGGGGCGGGCCGCACGAGCGCGCCGGACCGTCCGTACAGCATCAAGGGCATGGCCGAGGACCTGAACGATCTCCTCGACGTGTTGAAGATCGAGAAGGCGCACATCCTCGGCTATTCGATGGGCGGCTACATCGCGCAGGAGTTCGCGCTCGCCTTTCCGAAGCGCGTGGACCGCCTGATCCTGCTCGCGACAGGCCCGTACATCGATGGTTATGGCCGCGCCGTGGTTTCGAGCTGGATCGATGTGCGCAGTTCGAGCATGAGCCGTGAGCAGATCGCGCGGCACAACGCACCGTGGCTGTACAGCCCG
>JAFKFP010000305.1 GCA_017308185.1 bacterium
CGCCGCGACGATGCCGACGCCGTGAACCAACTCGCGACACTTGTCGGCAAGGATATCCGCCTCAAGGTCATCGAACTGAACCGTAAGCGGAACCGCGTCATCCTGTCCGAACGCGCCGCCATGGCCGACGTCCGCAAGGAGCAGAAGGACAAGATCCTCGAAACGCTCCAGGAAGGCACCATCCGCACGGGTCACGTCTCGTCCATCACCGATTTCGGCGTGTTCGTGGACCTCGGCGGCGCCGACGGCCTCGCGCACATGACCGAACTCACCTGGGAGCGCGGCAAAAAAGCCAAAGACCTCTACCAGGTCGGCGACGAGGTTCAGGCCTACATTCTGAAGGTCGATCACGAGACCAAGAAGATCTCGCTCTCGCTCAAGCGGGCGCAGCCCGAAAAGTGGGATAGCACGGTCGACCACTTCGTCATCGGCCAGATCCTCATCGGCCGCGTTACGAAGCTCATGGCATTTGGCGCGTTCGTACGGCTCGACGGCCCGGTCGAAGGTCTCATCCATATCTCGGAACTTTCGAACCGTCGCATCCAGCACCCCAAGGATGTGGTGAAGGAAGGCGACGTGGTGCCGGTGAAGCTCGTCCGCATCGAGCGTGACCGCCACCGCCTCGGCCTGAGCCTCCGCCAGGCGCGCGCCGATGCGGAAGCGATGGGCTTCGTCTTCAACCACGACGGCGCCGTTATCGACTACCCGGATGACATCCGCGAGCAGTTCGGCCTGCCCCCGCGCGACGAGTCGATGCCCGCGCCTACGCCCCGCAGCGAGCCGCGCAACGCCCACGAGGCTATCGAACGCGCGGTCGCCCGCGACCCTGAGCCCGTTTCGGCCTTCGCGCACGCGTTCGCGCAGGCCCTCGAGAACGCCGAAGCGGGCAACGCGTTCGCGAATTCATTCGAATCGGCGGCGCCCGAGTCGGCCCCTGCGCCGGAAGCAGCCGACGTACCCGGCGCGGCACTCGCCGAAGCGCTGCCTGCAGAGGCCGAAACCGCGGCTGAGCCCGTAGATGAAGCTGTAAGCGCCGCACTGGACGAATCCGCTAAGGTAGAAGGAGCAGGATCAGCCGAAGTCGAAGAATCGGCTTCACCATCCGGCGCTGACGCACCCGCCGCCAGCGCTGCCACCGAGCCGGTCTCGGAGGAGGATGCATAAGCTGGTGCAAGGTAGTCGTTCCCTGGGCGTAACCAGAGGGCTTGGAGCAAACCATGGCCGATCGATTCGATAAATTCACTGAACGAGCACGACGCGTGCTCACCCTCGCCCAGGAAGAGGCCCACCGCTTCAACCACAGCTACATCGGCACCGAGCACATCCTGCTCGGCCTCGTCCGTGAGGGCGACGGTGTGGCGGCCAAGGTTCTTGGGAATCTTGGCGTCGAACTGAACAAGGTCCGCTCGGCTGTCGAGTTCATCATCGGCCGTGGCGACCGCACGGTGCTCGGCGAAATCGGCCTCACACCGCGCGCGAAGAAGGTCATCGAACTCGCCGTCGATGAAGCGCGCCGGCTCAACCACAGCTACATCGGCACCGAACACCTGCTCCTCGGCCTCGTCCGCGAAGGCGAGGGCATTGCTGCTGGCGTGCTCGAAAGTCTCGGCGTCAATCTCGAGCGCGTCCGCGCCGAGACCACGCGCATCCTCAGCCAGTCACAGCCGCAGGCTGCGGCGGCAGGCGCCCGCACTGCTACGCGCACCCCCACCGTTGATCAGCTCGGCATCGACCTCACCCAGGCTGCCCGCAATGGGCAACTGGACCCAGTTATCGGGAGGTCCAACGAGCTGGAACGCGTGGTGCAGATCCTCTCAAGACGCACAAAAAATAACCCGGTGCTGATTGGCGAGCCGGGCGTGGGCAAAACCGCCATAGCGGAGCTCTTAGCCCAACGCATTGTTTCTGGCGACGTCCCCGAGACGTTGCAGAATAAGCGGCTCCTCACGCTCGATATCGGCTCGCTCGTGGCGGGCACCAAGTACCGCGGTGAGTTCGAAGAGCGCCTCAAGAAGGTCATCGAAGAGATCAAAGGCTCGGGCAACTGCATCCTCTTCGTCGATGAACTCCATATGCTCGTTGGCGCAGGGGCTGCAGAAGGTGCGGTCGATGCCGCGAATATCCTCAAGCCGTCACTCGCTCGCGGCGAACTTCAGTGCATCGGCGCGACCACTCTCGATGAGTACCGCAAGCACATCGAACGCGATGCCGCGCTCGAACGCCGCTTCCAACCGATCATCGTCGAGCAGCCGTCGGTCGAAGAGACGATCGAGATCCTCAAGGGCATTCGCCCCAGCTACGAGGAGCATCACAAGCTCAAGATCAGCGATGACGCCCTCTCGGCCGCGGCCGAACTCTCGGCCCGCTACGTCATCGACCGCTTCCTTCCGGACAAGGCCATCGACCTCATCGACGAAGCTTCGTCGCGCGTGCGCATCCGCCGCTCGGCCACGCCACCGTCGCTCAAAGAGGCGATGAAGGGCCTCGAAAGCCTTCGCCACGAGAAGGAGCAGGCGATCGCCTCTCAGCAGTACGAATACGCTGCCGAACTCCGTGATCGCGAGATCAAACTCCAGTCCAAGATCAATGAAATGGGCGATTGGGACACAGGCGAGGAAGGCATCGCCACCCCGATCGTGAGCGACGAGGATATCTCCGAAGTCATCAGCATGTGGACCGGCATCCCCGTGGCGCGTATCGCCAGCGAGGAGAGTGCACGCCTGCTCAAGATGGAAGAGAGCCTCAAGAGCCGCGTCATCGGCCAGGACGAAGCGATCGAGTCTATCGCGCGCGCCGTCCGCCGAGCTCGCGCCGGCCTCAAGGACCCGCGCCGCCCAATCGGCGTCTTCCTCTTCGTTGGGCCCACCGGCTCCGGCAAGACGCACCTCGCGCGGCAGCTCGCCGAGTTCATGTTCGATTCACAGGACAACATGATTAAGCTCGATATGAGCGAGTTCAGCGAGAAGCACACCGTCTCCCGCCTCGTCGGGGCGCCTCCCGGCTACGTCGGCTACGACGATGGCGGCCAGCTCACCGATACCGTGCGGCGCAAGTCGTACTGCCTCATTCTTCTCGACGAGATCGAGAAGGCCCACCCGGAAGTCTTCAACCTGCTCCTCCAGATCTTCGACGAGGGCCGCCTCGCCGACGCCAAGGGCCGCAAGGTTGATTTCCGCAACACCATCATCATCATGACCTCGAACGTCGCGTCGGATCTCATCAAGCGCGACTCGGGCCTGGGCTTCCAGCGCGTCGGCGATGAGGTGAAGTCCACCGAAGACCGCTATCAGCGCATGAAGGACAAGGTCCTGAACGAGCTCAAGAACGTCTTCCGGCCGGAGTTCCTCAACCGCATCGACAGCACGGTCGTCTTCCGGCCGCTCAGCCAGGAAGGCATCCGCAAGGTGGTCGAACTCGAACTCGTCGGCGTAACCAAGCAGCTTGCGGTGAAGGGCATCACGCTCGAAATCACCGACGCGGCCAAGGACTGGCTCGGCGAAAAGGGCTACGACCAGGCGTTTGGCGCCCGGCCGCTGAAGCGGCTCATCTCCGATAGCATCGAAGATCGCCTCAGCGAGATGCTCCTCGGTGGTCATTTCGGCGCCGGCGACAGCATCGTCATCGACAAGCACGATGACGACGAGAAGCTTGCCATCGAAGTCGTGCGGGAGCCCGCGCCCGTGGCGTAAAGCGGAAATTCACCAGACGTTGGGGCGATCGCATGTTGAAATCGCCCCAATCGTCTCCTATCGTGGCCGTGTGAAGGTGTCGACGCTCTCCCGGATCGCGCTACCCTTGGTGTTGGTGGCTTTGGTGGGCGCTGCGTCCGCTGCTTACGGCGGTCGTGACTCGGCAGCGTCGTCGTATGGCGGTTCGACTTGTGCCCCGTTGACCAACAAGACGTGTCAATACAACTACGCAAGTACCTACGAATACTACTCCGTTAATGCCTCAGATTGCTCAGACTGTTCTGCAGGGTGGTCAACCGCGCTGTCACAGGCGGAGTCGAGTTGGACGTCCGCTCCAGGCCCTCAGATTGTAGGTTCGACCGGACCTCATTATGTTACCTGGTTCCTCCATGAGTACCCTCCCACATCCGATCCGTATGGGTATATCCACACTGCCATTGGCTACACGCTTGGCCACGATTACGTTTCCGGTCAGCCGTGTCCATCACTTACGTCCTCGTGCGACTTCTACTGGTCAGACCTCTAGTTCAACAAGTCCGAGATGAACATGTCTCACGGCTCTCGGTCGGCTGCGTTTACCGAACAATGGTCATTTGCGCACGAGATGGGCCACGCCCAAGGGCTGGGTCACTACCCGTCCGCTGATCTGATGTATTTCGACGTGACGGGCACGCCCTATAACGGTCCAAGATCTACGGACACCGGTACGAACCCGCCGTGCATATATAACTGGATAAATTGAGGATGACGCTATGCGAGCATCTTGGAAGCTAGCCGTCGCGTTCGCCGGGGTGGCCGCTCTGGGTGCTGCCAGTGTGCTTGCATCCGGCGTGGTCAAGCCAGGCGGTTCGCCGCCGCCGACGCCCGATACCTACGCGACGGAGGTGGCACGCGAACGCGCGCTCCTGACGCCCGCTCGGCAGGCAGCGTTCCTGCAGCAGTTTAACTCGGGCGCGCGCGACTTTTCCACCTTACCGATTGTGCCGTTTGACACGATTGATTGGGCCGAACCGCTTTCGTCATCCTGTCTTCAGGCGAACGCACAGGTGGTAGGTCAGCTCGTTGTCACCCGCGTCCAGTTCCAGCCAAGCAATCAAGGAGATCTGCCGTCGACGCACATCACGTACGAAGTGGAGGATGCGGCACTCGGACTCAGCAACGGTCAGGAGATTACCGCGGCGGAGATTGGTGGGCCATATCTCGCGCTCAATAACAAGGAGGAGTTCATCCAACTCCCGTACTCCTATGTGCAGCGCGGCGGGGATCACGTCCTCGCATTCTTTTCCCGGAACCCGTCGGGAAGTTATTCGCCTGCGTGTCCAGGTTGGAGCACCTTCAAGCTCAACGCCGACGGCACGGTCGCCGACCAGCCCGGCGCGACCGAGGCGGGCCTGGCCGGGAAAGCGGCGTCAGCAGTGCTCTCTGCCTATGCAGCGGGCAACTGAGTCGCTTATTGCTCGCTGAGCGCGGCCTCCGTCGCAGCCTCCTCGTCCGCGTCCTGGTCCGGCAGCAAATCGAACTCGACCCGGTCAATCGCGCCCGTGAACGCGAACGGCGCTTCGAATTCGCCCACCGCCGGCGCTGGGGCGCGCCCAATCTCCATACCCACCGCTGAAACCCGTGCGGCATAGGTCTCTGGGATGTCAATCGACCCGCTCGCTTCGCCGTTGATGGTCAAGGTGCCGGCCGCCGACCGCTCGCCCGTACGCCGTTGGGCATAACCCAGGATGCATGGCCCAACGGGTACTGGCCGCTCCGACGTCACCACGAAGTGCTTCCCGAGATAGTTGTAGTCGTGTACTAGTCGCCCGTCCTTGATGTACAGCGCGTACCCGCCCACGCTGTCGCCCAACGCGATGAGCACGCCTTCCGCTCCTGTGGCAGGTATGTCGACATGCGCACTGATCTCATACGAACGGTTGCGGATGTCCGGCGTTACCTCCCCGGGCAGTCGGGTCGAGCCGGGGTAAAGCACCCAATGGTCACGAGCGGCAAGATTGTACGGGTTGGCCGATGACCACCGGTTCGTGCGGTCATCCAGCGGAAGGACGCGGTACTTGCCCGCTTCTGCCCACCACGTCTCGACCAACTCACGCAGCTTGTCTGGATGCTCCTCGGCAAGGTCGTGACACTCGCTGATGTCCTCGGCGACGTGGTAGAGCTCCCAGCGGTCGTCCTCGAATGGCGTCCCCGACCGATGCCAGGTCACCGCTTTCCAGCCATCCCGCCAGATCCCCCGGTGTCCCAGCATCTCGAAGTACTGGACGTGCTTCCGGGTTGGCGCTTCAGGGGTCTCCCAGCTGTACGCGAGGCTCGTCCCCTCGATCGGCTGCTGCGCGATCCCGTTCACCTCGACCGGTGGTTCTATCCCCATCGCTTCCAGGGCGGTCGGCACGATGTCTGTCACATGATGGAACTGGTGGCGCAGCCCGCCGCCGGCAATGCGCCTGGGCCAACTGATGATCAGCGGATCGCGAACGCCGCCGGCATGCGTATTCTGCTTGTAGCGCTTGAGCGGCGTGTTGCCCGCCATGGCCCACCCGAAGGGGTAGTTGTTGCGGAACTGCGGCTGCCCGATCTCCTCAATGTGCGGCAGGTTGTCGGCCACCGTGTCGCGCACGCGGTTGAAGTGCCGCATGACATTCACCGTCCCGAACGGCGACCCCTCCTGGCTCGCGCCATTGTCCGAAATTAAAACGACCATCGTGTTTTCGCGCAGCCCCATCTCATCGAGCGTCGAAAGCAGCCGCCCGATGTGGTGGTCCGTGTGTTCCAGCATCCCCGCATACGC
>JAFKFP010000306.1:0-6467 GCA_017308185.1 bacterium
CAATTCAAAGGGAAAAGGTAACCAGGCTCGCCGCGCTGAGGTTGTCGCCGTCGCCGCAAAGCTCGTCTCTGAACGGGGTTTCCGTGGGACATCAATGGATGATATCGCACAGGAGCTCGGGATCCTGAAGGGCAGCCTCTATTACTGGATTGACAGCAAAGAAGCACTCCTCGCTGACGTGCTGCTCGGTGCACTCTCCAAGACAATCGAGGATGGCCAGGAGATCTGCAGCCACGTTGAAATGTCGGCGGCGGATCGTCTCCATGCACTTATAAAGTCGCACATCCATGCATGGACACTCGCACCCGACAACTTCAATGTTGCACTGAACGAAGCGAAATGGCTGGATCCTGAAGATGCGACGCGTTGGATGAAAGAACGCAACGAGTTAGAATCACTCTACAGAAGCGTCCTCCGTGATGGGATCATGTCTGGCGAATTCGACGTCAGCGAACGCAATGTCAGCATCACGGTGAATTTTATCTTCGCCATGATGAACTGGTTCCCTCGGTGGTATAAGCCCACCGGCTTTGCCACTCCCGAGTATGTCGCTGAGGCGATAGCGAGCATCGTACTGAACGGGATCACGCAGCGGAACCCTGAGAACCGGTACCCGATCGACTTCGAATCGCTGCTCGCGACGAAGAAACCGGCGCGAGCGCGCAAGAGCTAGCGGAGCGTGCTGCACGCGTGGGTTACGTTCGTACATCATGCTCTGTGGCCTCACCCCCGCCGCGGAAGTGCGGCATTACTTCGGCGGCGAAGAGTTCAAGGGACGCGGTGGCTTCGTGCGGGCCGAGCCCTGGCGGCACCGGTGCCCAGCTCAGATGGGTAAGCGCGGGTTGCCCGGCGAGCCGCTGGGCGATAATTTCGCGGGCACGGGCAGGTGTCACGACAAGGTCCGGGTCGCTTCGACGGAGATCGTTCGCTGATTCGGGCACGTCCCAAATGGGCGTGCCGGCCTGCTGCAACCACCGCGCGTAGATACGGCGCTGGTAGATGACGTGGGGGGCGATGCGAGCGAGCATCCCGTCGGGGTCGCGGGCAACTGCGACGAAGCCGATCGAGGCCCAGATAGGAGGCGTGGCCTGACCACGCGATGCCCGCTCGGCCAGGAACGCCGGGATGAAGTCCTCGCCTGCGCCGGCAAGAAAGCCATCGCCCAGCCTCGCCGCGCGGCTCACGGCCGGGGCGGTGAGGCCCCCAAGCCAAAGCGGGAGCGGCTGCTGGATAGGTTTCGGAGTAACGTCGAGGCCCTCGTACTGGTAGAACTGTCCTCGGAAATCAACTGGTCCCGGGCCGAGTGCCTGGCGCAGGACCGCAATCGCCTCTTCGAACTGGCGGCCGCGGGTCCGCTCCCGTACGTGGAATGCAGCAAACTCGGGTTGGCGGTATCCGATCCCGACCCCGAGGTCGAGCCGGCCGCCTGAGATGAGGTCCACCGTGGCTGCATCTTCCGCGATGCGGATGGGGTCGTGAAGGAGCAGAAGAAGGACGGCTGTGCCGACCCTGACACGACGAGTGCGGGCTGCGACCGCAGCGCATATCGGGAGAAGGCTCGGCGAATAACCGTCTACCACGAAATGGTGCTCGGTGGTCCAGACGTGGTCGAACCCCAGCTGCTCGGCAAAGACCACCTGTTCGATGGTCTCGGCGTACACGTCCTTTAGGGAAGCGGCGCTTCCCGGGGGATTGCGGAAGTCATACCAGAGCCCGAAGTCAATCATGGCGGCCTCCGTGGCTCTGCCGCTAGACGGCTGCGGGAGACTGGATTCGCCGGGGCGTCCAGTGATCTTCGTGTTCGGACCAGATGTCACGCAGGTGGGGCATGACTTCTGTGGCGAAGAGGTGGGTGTTCTTCTTGGTCTGCTCTTCGCTGAGGTTGCCGATCTGCATCATGCAGATGAGCTGGCCGATGCGGAGTTCCTGGACGAGGTTTCGAAGCCTGTCGCGGACGGTCGCGGGGCTGCCGGCGATGACGTAGCCGCGCTCTACGTAATCGCGGAAGGTCATCTCGCCGGAGGTGGGTGCCGCAGCCTGCATATCGTTGCCGCGCTCGCCGATCCTGGCTCCACGCTTGGCCAGTTCGACTGCGTGCTCCATCGAACGCGCACTCTGGTAGCCCGGGGCGGTGACGAAGCTACGGGGGACCTTATTGCCGAAGCGGTAGAAGTACTCAACGCCTTCCTTATATTCCTTCTCGGCAAGTTCGTCGGTCTCAGAGACGCAGATGATCTGCGTGAAGGCGAAGCGGTGCGGGTTCATGTCGCCGCCGGCGCCATCGACGAAGTCCCAGTAGCCATCGACAACCGGCTTCGCCTTCTGCAGGCCAGAGAATGAGAGATGGCCGTAGCAGTAGTTGTATTTGTTCGTTAGCTCCCACGTTTCGACGCTGCCGCCGCCTGGCACCCAGATGGGCGGACGTGGCTGCTGCATCGGCCTGGGCCAGAGGTTGACGTAGCGCAGCTTGTTGTAGCGGCCGTTGAAGGCGAACGGTTCTTCGGATTCCCACGCGCGCAGGATCAGATCGTGCGCCTCCTGCCAGCGGTCACGGAGCTGGTCGGGCGGGGTGCCGTAACTAAACGTGGAATCCATGGGCGTGCCGAGCACCAGGCCGGCGATCACCCGACCGCCGGACAAGACATCGAGCATCGCCATCTCTTCGGCGACACGTACGGCCGGATTGTAGAGGATGATGCTATCGCCAATGACGAGGATCGCGGCATTCTTGGTCTCGCGGGCGATAATGGCGGCGAGCAAGTTTGGGGAAGGAGACATAGCGGTAGCCGTCTGGTGGTGTTCGTTGACGGCAATGCTGTCGAAGCCCATTTCATCGGCGTAGCGGTACTCGCTCAGGAAGGCGTCATAGGCCTTTGCGCCAAGGGCGGGGTCGTAGAGGGAGCGGGGCGGGGTCACCCAGGCGCCGGCGTATTTTTCCGCGAAGTCGGATGGCAGGTGAGGATAGGTGACTTCGGCGAACCAGTGGAATTTCATGTGGGCGCCCTCCGGAGTATGTGGTGAAATATCCAGTCAAACGGTTGGTAGGTACGTCCTCAGACGGTAAGCATGTCGGCCAGCACTGTCAACTCTCCGGGGTAGCGGCCGGCGGGCTTGACAGCGAGGAGATGGGGCCATACGTTGCCTACCAACCGTTTGGCTATAAAAGCCTGATTATCGAGATTGATTGGAGTCCGCGCGTTATGGACGAAACCCGGAATGTCATTGAATTCGGGCAGTACAAAGTCCCGGTCACGAGCATGGGAAGCGGCAGGCCGCTCGTCTTCTTGCACGGCTTCGATGGTCCCCAGGAAGGCCCGTTCATGAACGCCCTCGCGGAGGACCGCCGGGTCATCGCGCCGACGCATCCCGGGTTCGCAGGTTCGCCTTCGCACCCTGATATCCACAGCATCCACAACACCGTCATCTTCTACTTAGACCTGTTCGACGAGCTCGGACTTCCGACATTGTACCTGGCCGGGCACTCGCTGGGCGGCATGTTCGCGGCGGAGATTGCTGCGCTCATCCCCGAGCGTGTGCGCCACCTCGTGCTGGTGAGCCCCTTCGCCTTCTGGAGCGACGAAGCGCCGTTGCCGGATGTGCTGGCGACGGGCGGCAGCGCACTTTCGCGCCTCCTCTGGGCTGACCCTGAGGCAGAGGCCGCCGCTGCGTATCAGCCGGCGCCGTTCGATCGGACCTGCAACTGGGCCGCGGCAACCAACTACCTTTGGCCCCTTCCGGATCGGGGACTCGCGAGCCGCATGCACCGCATCAAGACACCCACGCTGCTGGCGCGAGGCAGCGACGACCGTATGGTGGGCAACGAGTACCTGCAGGCATGCGCGCAGTTGCTTCCGGCTGCGACGGTTGCCGAGATCGCCGGTGCGGGGCACTTCTCCATGCTGGAGCGGCCCGACCGATTCAGCCAGGCAGTCGCCGCCTTCCTCGACTCGTATCCTTCATCGCGGGCTGGGCCTGTAGCGCGTACAGGCCCAGGCGCCCGCCGCGAGGGATCGCGTTAGCCGCGGGGAAGCCCGAGGCCCTGGAGGGCGATGATATTCCGCTGAATTTCGTTCGTGCCACCGACTATCGTCATCGCCACATTGAGCCTGCTGAGGAAGTTTAGGCGGCCGATGAACTCATCGACGCCGGCCTCCGTGGTGAGCGCTGCAAGTTCGCCGACAAGCTCGCGGCCGAATTCGGTGAGCCTGCTTTCGAGCTCCGTGCAGTAGGCCTTGATGATAGAAGACTCGGCGTGGACTTCCGCGCCGGCATAGACTTTGCACGCCATCATCTCCTGGAGGAGCTGCGCGGCCTCGACTTCGATCGCGAGGCGCCCAATCCGGTCGATGACCCACGGCTCATCGGCCAGGCGGCGCCCATCGCGCTCGTGTCCCGCAGCGAACGCGACGAGCATCTCGAAGAGCACAGGGAAATGGGCGTAGGGGATACCAGACACGCGGTCCAGGTCCATGCACTCGCGAATATAGCGCCAGCCCTCGTTTTCCTCGCCGAGCCGGCGGCTCGCCGGCACATAGACGTTGTCATAGTAGGTGGCGCCCACGTGCGAGCCGCCGAGGGTGCGGTTCTGAGTAACCGTCACGCCTTCGGCGGAGCTATCGATGAGAAAGATCGAGATGCCTTTACGGATGGGCGCATCGGGATCCGTCCGCGCGGCGAGGAAGATGATGTCGCCATCGGCGGGGTGCGGGAGGCCGTATAGCTTCTGCCCATTGATGACGTATCCATCACCCTGGCGCTCGGCGCGGGTACGCAGGCTGGCAAGATCCGAACCGGTCTCAGGCTCCGTGTAGCCCAGTACGAACTTGAGCGCGCCTGCGCGCATCCTGGGTAACAGCTCGCTCTTTGCCTCGTCGGAGGCAAATTTGATGAGCAGCGGGCCAAGCACGTTGACGTTGTAGAGGGGGAACGGCGCGCCCGCGCGGTTCATCTCCTGACTCAGGATGTAGCGTTCCATGGGGCTGAATGAGGTGCCGCCGTATTCCTCGGGCCAGCCCATCGTGAGCCAGCCGCGGCTCGCCACCTTGCTCATGAAGCCCCGCTCGCGTTCGGCGTCATGCACATCGCGGCCAGCAACGGGGTCGGGCGGCCCCCATTCTTTCGCGAGGAACGCACGGACTTCGTCGCGAAAACGGATCTCGTCATCGGTATAGGCATAGTCCATGGGTATTACCTCCCTGCAGCGGCGATCTGGATCTCGGCGACATCACGGCGGATGTCGCCGGGCCGCCCATAGGAGTTCGCGAGACCGAGCGCGAGCCGGTAGCACAGCTGCACCTTGTGGTCGTCGATGAAGCCGACGCCACCGTGCACCTGGATGGCATCGCGGGTGACGCGCGGCACTGCCTCGCCCAGATATGCCTTGGCATAGCGTGCCAGTCGCGCAAATCCTTCCTGGCCGTGCAACGTGGCCGCCTTGTAGGCGAGGTTACGGCCGGCTTCGAGGGCGATGAGCATGTCGGCGCATTTATGTTGCAGGGCCTGGAACGAGCCGATCGGCTTGCCAAACTGGATGCGATCTTTGGCGTACGCCACCGCGAGGTCGAGCGATCGCGAGCCGGCGTCGAGCAACACGAGCGCGACGGCGGCGCCACCACAGACTGTGCCGGTGTCGCCCGGGTCGAGCAGGTCCATGACCCGAGCATCGCGGAGTTCGAATCGGCCGATACAGTCGAGACCGGCACTGTCGAGGCGGTCCGGCGTGACCGCTTTGGCGTCAACCAGGGCGTAGCGCTGACTACCGAGTGGGACCAGGTAGTGTGTTGCAAGATTGACCCACGGCACAGCGAGGCAGGTGCCATCGAGATGGCCATCAGCGGAATGCTGTACGGATGACAGCAATGTGCGGGGGGCCATCACCGTGACGGCATCCCCGGCGGCGATTGCCTTGACGAGCGGGTGATTTACCTCGGCCAGGGCCAAACCTGCGGCGACTGCGGAATGGACGAAAGGCGAGGCGCAGGCGCCGCGGCCCATCTCCTCGAGCAACACCGCGGCATCCATGAAGGACCCCGGGTAGCCGCCGATTTCCTCGGAAAACGGTGCGGCATTCCAGCCCATCGCGGAAATGGCCGTCCAGAGCTCGCGCTCGTTGGTATCGGGGTCGTGCCGGAAATCGCGCATGCGATCGAGCGGATATTCGCGGGCGAAGAAATCAGCGGCGGCGCGTTTGAGCAAGCGCTGCGGCTCATTGAGTTCGTAGTCCACAAGCTCTCCCCTGGTTTAGTGTCCTTTGAATTGAGGCGGGCGCTTTTCAGCGAACGCCTGGGCAGCTTCCTTTGTGTCGTCGAGGGCATTGAGAAAGCGGCGGGCTTCCATTTCGCGGGCGATGAGCGCCTCGCCGGGGACCTGGCGCATGGACGCCATCAGGGCCTTCGTGCGGCGCACGTGCAGCGGGGGCAGGGCGAGGAACTTCCGGGCCCACCGCCAGGCGGCGTCCATGAGTTGAT
>JAFKFP010000306.1:6487-10402 GCA_017308185.1 bacterium
GCAGCACCTCGGCGCCGGGGAACCAGTATGGGCCGAGCACGCCTGTCGGGATTTCGCCCATCCCGAACTGGGCGGACTCGGCCGCCACGCGGATGTCGCACCCGGCGGTCATATACCAGCCGGCGCCGATCGCATAGCCGTTCACCGCGGCGATGAGCGGCTTATCGGTGTCGGGCACTCCGAAGATGTTCCAGTCGGCGGTGTACTTGGGCTCCGGCGGCGCTCCGCCCGATGCCTGGGCCTTGAGGTCACGCCCGGCGCAGAAGCCACGCCCCGTGCCCGTGAGGATGCCGACCCATGCATCGTCGTCGTTCACGAAGCGCGCAAACACGGCCCGCAGTTCATCGAAGAGTTCGGGCGAGAGTGCGTTGAGCCGATCCGGCCGGTTGAGCCGGATCACGCCGACATGTTCGGTGCATTCGTATTCTACGTAAGCCATTCAGACCTTCCTTGTTCTGGTTCCGACTCGCCGGGCCATCAGAGCCCGGCAAGGGTGTGCATCTGTTCGAGAACTTTCAGCGGTTCACCGATTGGAGGCGGCGGCGCCGCCAGGGCGCGCCGGCGAGTGGTGGCCCACTCTTCGAAGGGCAACGGTGTGCCGGGGTGGTTGTAGATACCTACGACGATTCGGTCGGCGCCCGCTTGCTCATACATTTCCTGGGTTTCGCGCGTGACGTCCATGACAAAGACCGTGATTTCGATTGAGGCAGGGTCGCGTCCGAGTGCTTCGCAGCGCGGGCGCAACGCCGTGCGCGCTTCGGCGATGGCCGAGGGTGGCGCCATGACGGGGAGCCAGCCGTCCCCCCACCGGGCGATGCGGTCGAACGTTTTCGGCGTGCCGGGCGCGCCAATGATGACGGGCGGGTAGGGGCGCTGGACAGGGATGGGGTCGCATCGCACTTCGGGAAAGTTGACGAACTTGCCTTCGAAGCTCGCGGAGCCATGTTCCCAGAGCGCCTTCATGGCCATGACGGCCTCGCGCGCGTATCCCCAGCGAGTTGAGAAGTCTGTGCCGTAGAGGACAGTCTCCTCGGGAAGCCAGCCAACGCCCACACCGAGGGTGACGCGGCCGCCGGAGAAGTTGTCGAGCGTGCCGACGGCCTTCGCGAGCGTGAGCGGATGCCGCTCGGGAATGAGGCATACGCCGGTGGCGAGACGGATGCGCCTGGTACATGCGCCGATGTAGGCGAGCAACACCAGCGGATCAGCCATCTCGCCGTAGAGCGGGGGAATGACGCCATCGCCGGCGCCCGGGTATTTTGTCACTGGATTCACGGGAAGCACGGTGTGGTCCGGCACCCAGATGGAATCGAAGCCGGCAGCCTCGATCGCCGTACCCATGGTGATGGGGTCGACCGTATAGCCGGTGATGAACATGCCAATGCCGACTTTCATCGCATCACACTCGACACAGCTTGTTGCTCCTCTCCACGATGGCGCCGGACCCGCGAGTGAGTCCGCAGGTACTTGAGCCAGTCAAACGGTTGGTAGATAATCGCGCCGAATGTAACGTGCCTTCGCGGCGGGTGTCAACCAGCGGGGCCAGCGACTAGCACGAGGGAAGCGAGGAATCGATGACGAACCGCCGATTGGACGAACAGGTCGCCATTGTGACTGGCGCGAGCCGGGGCGTGGGTAAGGGCATCGCGCTCGAGCTCGGGGCGGCTGGCGCCACTGTGTACGTGACTGGCCGAAGCCGGGCGGGGGACGACGGCCCCCTCGTCTTCGACGAACATCTCCCCGGATCTGTCGATGCGACTGCGCGTGAGGTCAGCGAGCTTGGTGGTCACGGGGTGGCGGTGGGCCTGGACCACCGCGACGACGATGCGGTCGCGGCGCTGTTCGAGCGTGTGGTAAGCGAACACGGCCGGCTGGACCTGCTGGTCAACAATGCCTACCTCGTGCCAGATAGCCTGCTGAGCGGGCTCCCGTTCTGGGAGATGCCGCTCAGCCTCTGGGATGAGATGACCGACGTCGGGGTGCGTTCCCATTACGTCGCGGCCGCCTTCGCCGCGCGGCAGATGGTCCGGCAGGGACGCGGGCTGATCGTCAACACGTCCTCGCCGGGCGGGGCCAACTTTTCCATGACGACCGCGTACGGTGCGGGCAAGGCGGCGGTAGACCGGATGACGTTTGACATGGCACACGAGCTTCGCCCGCACAATGTCGCCGTTGTCGCGCTGTGGCTTGGACTCGTTAGCACAGAGCGCACGCTGGTCGCAGCACGGCATGTACCGGCGTTCGACATCAACGCAACTGAAACCCCGCGGTTCATCGGACGCGGTGTTGTAGCCCTCGCCAGCGATGACGAGATGATGTCGCTCACGGGAAAGGTGTTGTACTCGGCGGAACTGCCCGATCGCTACGGCTTCACAGACGAGCACGGCGGCCGGCCTGCATCACGCCGAAGCCAGTTCGGCGACCCGATCCAGTACCGCGCCTGATACTGCCTACGAGCCGCCGCCGAGGAGAACACGCTATGACCGCATTGCACGCATCGTCCAATTCGCTCCGGGTGGGAGTGGTGTTCCCTCACACCGAACTATCCGGCGATCCAGTGGCGATACGAGAATTCGCCCAGGCCTGCGAATCGCTGGGCTTCGACCACATTGTGGCCTTCGATCACGTCCTTGGCGCACACCCTGACACCCCGGGATACGCCGGCAAATACACGAGCGAGACGCCATTTACTGAACCATTCGTGCTTTTCTCCTACATGGCGGCGTTGACAGCGAGGATCGAACTCGTGACGGGCGTGCTAGTGTTGCCGCAACGGCAGACAGCGCTTGTTGCGAAACAGGCGGCCGACCTCGCTCTGCTCTCGGACGGACGCTTGCGGCTCGGTGTGGGCACCGGCTGGAACCAGCGCGAGTATGAAGCGCTGGGGACCGCGTTCTCGGGCCGGGGCGCGCGCCAGGAGGCGCAGATAGCACTACTGCGGCGGTTGTGGACTGAAGAGACGATCACGCTGCACGACACGTGGCACGAACTCTCAGACGTGGGCATCCTGCCGCGGCCCGCATCGCGCATCCCGATCTGGTTCGGCGGCAATTCGCCAGCGGTAATCCGGCGTGCGGCGCGCTTGGGTGACGGCTGGTTTCCGCTCGCCAGGCCCGGGCTCGACCTCGAACCGTTGCTCGAGCGTCTTTACCGAGCACTCGACGATGCCGGGCGCGAACGAGACAGCTTCGGCATCGAAGGATTCATTAACGCCGGCCCCGCGGACCCCGACCGGTGGGTGCGCCAGCTCGATGCGTGGAGCAACGCGGGGGCAACCCACGTCTCACTCCGCACGCAGCCACCCGTGCTACCCAACCCACGGCCCGGCGTCGGCCTGCGCCACCACCTGGACCTGCTCGAACGGTTTGCGAGCGCGGCGGGGCTGGTTCAGCGGTTGAACTCCGACTGACGAATGTCCCACACATGGGCGGCCGTTAGGACTTGAGCTGGCCCATCTCCTGCAATGCGGCGGTGGTGTCGTCGAAGGCTTCGAGAATCGCATTCGCACGCGCTTCGAAGGCGGCACGCTCTTCCGGGTGGGTGAGCGCGTAGAGACGATTAGCGCGTACAGCCCGGACAACGAGCTTGCCGACGTCGTCGGGCTGCATGCGCCGCACACCCTCACGTGAGGGGGTCGGTGCGCCGGTCGCGGCGGGCCGGAGATGCTCGGTAGCCGGCGTGTAGCGTGCCGAATGCAGGATGCTCGTCTGCACGGCGCCTGGGCAAAGGACGGACACGCCGATGCCGTGTGGAGCGAGTTCGTTGCGGAGCGACTCGCTCAGACCGACGACGGCGAACTTGGACGTGGTGTAGCCGCCGAGCGGAAGCGCGCCGGAGGCGATAAGTCCCGCGCCCGAGGCTGTGTTCACCACATGAGACTCGCCGCCCTGGGCGATCATGCGCGGGACGAACGCA
>JAFKFP010000433.1 GCA_017308185.1 bacterium
GCACCGACATCGGTGCGGCCGGCGGTCATCGCGGCGACCTCGCGCGCGGTGTCGAAATCGGCCTCTTGCAGGCGGATGGTAACGGGAGTGGTCATGGGATTACGATACTAGACGATCCGTGTCCCGGGCGCGATGCGGCATTCTTCATGCCGCTTCGCAGAACCGGGACCATTTCGGACAATGCCGTTGGCGCGGTCCCGGTTCTGCGGTGCAGCGTTGCACGCTGCGCCGCGCCCGGGACACCACGACACGGTGGCGAGTTCAAAAATGGCGCGTTCTGATTCTGTCTCAACCCGTCGCACCCTAGCCGCCGGTCATCGGCGGGAAGAACGCGATCTCGCGCGCGCCGGCGATGGCGGTCTCCGGCGGCACATGAGCGTGATCGATGGCGGCGCGGATCACGCGCGGCGTCTCGAACGCATGGGCATAGGTCTCGCCGCGCCCGGCCAGCCAGCCGATCAGGTCGCCCACCGTGCGGACCTCGGCCGGCGGCTCGACGGTTTCTTCCGCCTTGCCGATGCGCTCGCGCACCCATGCGAAATAGACCACCTTCATGAATCGGCCTCGATGAGGTGATGGATGCCGGCGCGGAAATAATCCCAGCCGGTGTAGATGGTGAGGATCGCCGACAGCCAGAGCAGCAACAGGCCGATCTGGGTGACGAACGGAAACACCCGGTCGCCCGCCTCGCCTGCCAGCAGGAAGCCGATCGCCACCAGTTGCGCGGTGGTTTTCCACTTGGCGAGCTTGGTCACCGGCACGCTGACGCGGAGCGCCGCGAGATATTCGCGCAGGCCCGATACGAGGATTTCACGGCACAGGATGACGATGGCGGCCCACAAGGTCCAGCCGTGGATGATACCGTCCGCCGCCAGCATCAGCAGGCAGGAGGCGACCAGCAACTTGTCGGCGATCGGATCGAGCATCCGGCCGAGCGCCGATTGCTGGTCCCAGATGCGAGCGTAGTAGCCGTCGAGGAAATCGGTGACCGCGGCCGCGATGAACACCGCCAGCGCGACCCAGCGCAGCCACAGCGGCCCTTCGAGGATGGAC
>JAFKFP010000434.1 GCA_017308185.1 bacterium
GGCCGACGACGTGCAGGCGGCGGCCGATGCGGTCTTTGCCGAATTCGGCAATGTGCATCTCCTCTTCAACAATGCCGGCGTCGCCGTCGGCGGCTATAGCTGGCTGGCCACGGCGGACGACTGGCAATGGTCGCTCGGCGTCAATCTGATGGGCGTGGCGAACGGCATCCGCTCTTTCGTGCCGAGGATGATCGAGAAGGGCGAGGAGGGCAGGGTAGTCAACACCGCCTCCGTCGCCGGTTTCCTGTCGGTGCCGGGCTCGAGCGTCTACTGCGCCACCAAGCACGCGGTCGTGACGCTCTCGGAATGCATGTGCCACGAGCTCCAGATGGAAGGCGCGAAGATCGGCGTTTCGGTGCTCTGCCCTGCCTTCGTGCCAACCGGCATCGCCGATGCTGAGCGCAACCGGCCGGCCGAACTCGGCGCCAGAAACCCGTCTACCGACATATTCGACGCACGGCTTCGCAAGGCGGTCGAATCGGGCAGGCTGACGGCCGACGACATCGCCCGCATCACATTCGAGGGAATAGAAGCGGACCGCTTCTACATCCTCACCCACCCCAGGATCAAAGCCGCCATCGCCACCCGCATGGAGGACATTCTGGAGGAACGGACACCGACCGACACGGTGCCGCGGTAGGCTGCAGTGCGTCCTTCGAGGCTCGCTCCGCTCGCGCCTCAGGATGAGGAAAAGCTGTGGGCGTCATCCCAAATCCTGATGCGCTGGACAAGCGCATCATACCCTTCGCGTCTCTCAGAACCTAATCCCGGTCTCAGAACTTAATCCCGGAAAGGCGAACGCTCACTCCCTCATCCTGAGGTGCGAGCGAAGCGAGCCTCGAAGGACGCACGACAAACCCGCGTTACGCCCCCAGCGCCTGCTCCAGATCCGCGATGAGATCGTCGCCGTCTTCGATGCCCGCCGATAGCCGCACAAGCGAATCCGAGATACCGACTGCCTCCCGCTGCTCGGCGGGAATGGAGCCGTGCGTCATCAGGGCCGGGTGCTCGATCAGGCTTTCCACGCCGCCGAGGCTCTCGGCCAGCGTGAA
>JAFKFP010000307.1 GCA_017308185.1 bacterium
GCGTTTGCGTGGCGGCAAGCTCTTGCCACGGTCCGTTGCATGTTGGGACGGCCGGATAATAACCACGTGGATCGGCGCACCAATACCAGAACTGAACCGGCGGCGGTCCCGGCCCGCTGACTGAACCGCCGAACACCTCCCCGGCCCCGGCAGGCCCGCTCCCCAATACTCAACCGTCACACTCCCGAACCGGATATCGATCAAATCCGCGCACCGGCTTTACCGCCGAGCGTGTACAGTAACAGCTGAGATGCGCACGTTCCGTATCGGCAGGCTCTTCGGCATCCCCATCCTCGTGAACCCCGGCTGGTTCCTTCTCTTCGTGCTCATCACCTGGTTGCTCGCCACCCAGGTGTATCCCGATGCACTCACGACCGGCAGCCGCCAAACACATTTCCTCATGGCTGCCGCCAGCGTCATCCTCTTCTTCGTTTCGATCATCATCCACGAACTCGCCCACAGCATCGTCGCTCGCGCCTATCGCATCCCGGTCAAGAGCATCACCCTCTTCATCTTCGGGGGCGTCGCTCAGATAACGCGCGAGGCCACCCGCCCCCTCAACGAACTCCTCATGGCCGCCGCCGGCCCCCTGATGAGCATGGTCCTCGGGGGAGTCTTCCTCGGCGCCTGGTTCGCCATCGGCGCTTCCGATACTCGCGCCATCGATTACGTCCTCTTCTGGCTCGCCATGATGAACTTCGTGCTGGGCATCTTTAACCTCGTGCCCGCCTTCCCCATGGATGGCGGCCGCGTCTTCCGGTCACTTATCTGGATGGTCACCGGCAACTACAACCGCGCCACCGGCATCGCCGCATGGACCGGCCGCGGCATCGCGTGGATCATGATGGCCGCCGGCGCTGCCGCCGTCATCGGCATCAACGTCTATCTCGCGAACGATGCGTTCGGTGGCGTCTGGCTCATCCTCATCGGGCTCTTCCTCGAAAACGCCGCCCGCCAGAGCCTCGTCCAGAACCGCATGGTCCGCACGCTCCAGGGCTTCAGCGCCGGCGACCTCATGGTTGCCGACCCGCCCGCCATCCCCGGCGATGTCACCGTCGCCCAGCTCGCCCACGGGGTGCTCGAAATCAACCCGCGCGCCTGCTACTTCGTCGAAGAGGACGGCAAGCTCGCCGGCATCATCAGCGGCTATCAGATGGCGTCCATCCCCGCGCCGCTCTGGCCGACAACCACGGCGCGACAGGTGATGGTCCCGAGCACGAAGCTCCGGCCCGCGGTCCGGGAACAGCTCGTCTCCGATGTCCTGCTCGAAATGGAGATGGAGGAACTCCTCCACATGCCCGTCGTCGAAAACGGCCGCGTGATCGGCGTGATCGCACGCGACCGCATCCTGGGCGTGCTCAAGCAGGCCGGCCTGATACCCAACGCGACGGCTTAGCGAGGACTGACGGCACATCACCGAGGACTGAGATTTCCGGTCCTCACTTTCGGGCTGAGGCGTACCTCGGTGCCCATGAACTCGCTCCATCCAGTACTCCACGCCGGCACCCTTCGGACGTTTTCAGGGGCCATATTCAGTTTCATCGTGGACACATGGCAATCCATCTACCGACCCCGATGCGCCCGCGCCTGCTGTTAGGCACTGCCATCGTGCTGCTTGCCGTACCCCCGGTGGCGTTGTCGTTGATAGCCCTGGCCGAACTCATCGGCGGCGACCCCACGGGCGTCCAGCACATCCCGGAAGCTATGATCCTTGTGGTGATGATTGTCCTCGCGGCGAGGCATCCTCGAGGAGCGGGAGTCGTGGTCGTCACGGGAGCCATCGCAATCTTTACCCTGTGGTTCGGCTGGGGCCTCACCACAGGATTCCGCGCCAACCCCAATCCTGCCTGGGCGTGGATTGCCGCCGGCGCAGCCCTCTTCGTCCCTCCGCTGGTGGCCGGGATCCTGCTGCTGCAGGTAGCTGCGGCCGCCCGGCGACCAGGCACCCGCGACTGAGGACTGAGGCCACTCGCCGTCAATCGACGATCAGGTCGCTGCGCGCCACGGGCGCCCACTCATACCGCATGCCTCAAGCCTCATACCTCAACTCGTCCCGTCGCGCGCCACCTCCGGGATCACCTCGCGATAGCCCGACGGGTGCGGTGTGCCCGTCGGCGTGGGCGTCGCCGTGCCCGTCTTTGTTGGCGTGGCCGTCTGCGTCCCGGTCGGGGTTGGTGTGTTGGTGCCAGGTGTGTTCGAGGGTGTCGCCGTGGTGGTTGTGGGCGTACCGCTCGGCGTATTCGTCGGCGTATTGCTCGGAGTATTCGTGGGGGTGTTTGTTGGCGTATTGGTGCTGGTTGAGGTTGCCGTCGAGCCGACGGTGATGGTGCCCGAGCTGAAGGTGCCCGTGATGGTCACCCCGATGCCCGAGAGGTCGCCCGACATGTTTACGTTGGTGGAACCGACAGTGGCGCCGTGGAACGTGATGGTGAAGAGGGTGCATGCCTGGCCCGTCGCCGGGCACGCGTTAGCCGTCCCGAAGGCCGAGCCCACGATCTCAATGGATCCCGCACTACTCGAGGGGGAAAACACCTCGCCGAACGCCGAACTTACGGCAACGTCTCCGGGATAGGTTGCTGTGGCAACGCTGCTATCCCACGTCACGGTGATATCGAACCCGTGAAACGCGGCGTCAGCCGCGGCGAGATTGATGCTCGCCGTGAGGGTAGTCGTCTGGCCGACGTTCATGCTGCCGCTTGTGATGCTCACAGCCGTGCCCGCGCTTGCCCCTGCCGACAAGGCTCCGATCAACAGCGCAAGGCCCGCCCCAAGTCCCGCTAAACAGATCGCCGCGCGTGTTCGCGTCGAACCGCGTATTCGTCCATGATTCTCACTCTTCATACCGACTCCCCGCTTCGCTTCCGCCCGTGGACGCTTATTGAATGGCCGGGCCCGGAGCGTTCACTCCGGGCCCGTAGACTATGCCTCCATATGGCCACACGGCAAGGCCGTTATGGGTTGGATGGCCAGGTGGTGTAGCTCTTGCCGTAGTTGGCGGCTACGACGCTGAGGTCGTTGATGTTGACCGACCCACTGTTGTTGAAGTCGGGTGTCATCGCCTGGACGGGACCGGGAACGTTTGCACCCAGTGTGCCGTCGCCATGGGAAGTCCACGCTGCGAACGCCACGCCGTAATACGTGGTCACGAGCGTGATGTCGTTGAGGCCGATTGAGCCGTCCCCGTTGAGGTCGCCACCCAGCAGCGTGACGGTTGGCAGTGTGGTAATGCCAGCGGTCACCGTGTAGGCAGTGTTACCCGCCCTCAGGAAGCCTCCGTTCTCCTGCACTGCCGAGATTTCGTACGTGCCGAGGACATCCACTGGCAGGCTGAACGTGCCATCAGATGCTGTGGTGGTGGTGTAGGTGTTGGTGCCGTCGGTGATGGTGATCGTCGTCCCGCCAAAGGCGCCGGCAACCATGCCCTGCAGCAGCACCGTGCCGTTGATAACCGCGCCGTTGCCGCCAACAGTCAGCGACTTCGGGAGCGTCAACGTCGGGCTGAACCCGCTGCCGTCCGAGAAGGTTGTCGGCGTGACCGCCGAGATCGTGGTCGAATTGAGGTTGTTCGCGGCAATTCCCGTGAATGTGATCGTCGCCAGCAGGATGTCGTTGCCGGAGGCTGGCGTGCCGGCATTCTGGGCATAGGTGAAGCGGATGCTGCCGGTGGAGTCGTCAAACTCGAACCCGTTGCACCCGGTGTACCCGGGGTCCGCAAGACCGCTAGCGCTGTAGTCCACCGGGAAATTGGCTGCAAGCCCGGTGCCAAGCGTGACCGTTCCCGTGCAGCTTCCAATCTGCAGCACCGCCGGGTTGTAGGTCAGGTACACATCGACGCCCTGGAGCGACGTCGCCTTGCCAACCACGTCGACCGTGATTGGGCCCGTCACGCTGTTCGCGCTGCCGCTATCGAGTTGCACCGCGATAGCCGCCGGGTCACCCGACGAGATCGGCGTCCCATCCAGCTGGTCCAGGCGCGGTGAACTCGATGCGCCGAAGATCACCGTCGCGGACCCGCCGCTAGCGACGACCGGCGTCGTGCCATCGTTGCTAATGATCGGATGCCACGACGTGCCATCCCACCAGCGGAGCACCTGGCCATCCGTCAGGCCCGGGAACGTCACCGTCAGCGTCGCGCTCGGGTCGCTGCTCAACACGCTCGCGAAGACATCGAAGAACTGGCTACCCGTACCGAAGAAGTTGCCCGTGTTGGTCGCCGGGTCACTCGTGTAGGTGGCCAGCTGCGTGTACACCGTGCCGCTGCCGCTATAGGTGGCGTCGAAGCCGCCGCCGTTGGAGACGGTGTCCGTCGTCGTCCCATCGAGGACGGCGCTGTTGCTGGTCGAAATATCGCCACCGCTCGGCGGCTGAGTGTTACCCGGCTGGCAGGTGGTCCCATCCGGGATGAACCCGGGTGCCCCGCCATCCGTGTCGGTGCCGTTGCAGAGCAGCGGGACAAACGTCAGCGGGTCGGTGGTGTTGTTCGTGTTGCTCCAGATGATGTCCTGCCCGAGCGGCGAAGGCGCGACCGCAGTGCCGCCGAACTCTACGGGGATCTGCGATGCATAACCGGGCTCACTGCTGTTGCCCGCGAGTACGCTCGGCGTCGTGCTGCCGAACCAGTTGTCCGTGGCATCAACCGACAGGTCATTGCCCCATCGATCCTCGATCCCTCCATACCAGTTCCCACTGATATTGTTGTTGTTAACAACGACGCCCGTGGATGCAGCGTCATTGCCAAAATCGTTGAATAGCACACCGAGAGTCCAGTTCGCGGTGATGTTGTTGTTGATGATGTGAAGATTGTCTGACCTGAGAGTGGCCGTACCGTCGTGGAGCAGGATGCCGGTGCGGTTATCCGTTATATCGTTGTTCTTGATGGTGACGTCGGCTGCCTCGAACACGTAGACACCCGTACGGTTGCCCGTGAGGGTGCTGTTTTGGAGGGTATCGCCGTCTCCGTAGAGCGATACACCCTGGTTCTTCAAGCCGCTGTTCCAGTCAGTCGTATTATTACCGTCGCGTGTCACTGTGAAGCCATCTACCACGACGTTCGCGCCGTGTACGGCGACTGTGTCAGCCGGGCTAGCGGTCTTCGTCCCCTTGATGGTTGTGACTCCCGCTCCGTCAGTTGCGACGAGATGGACGCCGGCTGTGGCGATGTTCACGTCTTCGTTGTACGTGCCGGCGAGCACATGAATGGTGCCGTTCGTAGCCACATGGCTGAGCGCGGCGGAGATCGTGCTGAACGGCGATTCCTGCTGGCCATCGCCCGTGCCCACTGCCGAAGCATCCACGTAGCACGTCGTCGTGCAGAAGTTGTCCGGGTCGAAGTCGAACGTCTCATCGAGCGCGTTCGTCACGATGTGGAACGCGTCGACGTTACCGGTGTAATCCCCGCCGGGATTGCCAACACGGAAGAGGAGCGCGCCATCGCCGGGATTCGACGGGTTGCCGATCTTGGCGTTGGGCCAATAGCTCTTGACCTGAGACCACGTGCAGCCGGAGGTCGTGATGTCGCAGGGGGCCACTGTGTTGTGGCCGTCATCGGAGTTGATGGACTTCGACGTATACCAGACGCCCGCAGTATCAGATGCGGCATCCCACGTCTGCCACGTGTTGCTCGTGAACGAGGACGTGCTCGGCGAGAACGAGAGGCGGCCCTGCCATGCGCCTCCGCTATTCCCGAAGTCCGTGTTGAACTGCAGGAAGACGTTGTTGTTGCCGCTCGAAGAGGTGGAGCGTGCCTGGTACGTAAGCGTCGTGATGCTACTGAGCGCCACGTCGTTGAACTGCCACGTGAGGATGTCCTGGCGCCCTGTCGATACTCCCACGGTCATCGCGGCGCTGCCGGTACCGATGGGCGCCGTACCAGGCCCGGTGACCATCTGGCCAGAGCCGCTGCACGGATTGGCGTCGTTGTCATCGTCATAGAAGCACCAGGCGGTTGGGTCCGCCGGTGTCCGGCTCATCGTGCTCGGCTTCACCACGATCGTGGTTGCCGTTGGCGTCGAGGGCGTGGCGTGGGCGAGCTGCGCAGGCCCGCTTTGTGATGCGATGAGCGCTGCGAGCAGCGCGAGGACGGCCAGCGGAAGCAACAGCCTCCGGGTCGAGAGCGGAAGCGGGCCACCTAATCCGGCAGACCGCCACTTCGAATCAGACATATTTCACCCCTTGCACACCCTCTGTTGCCGGTGAGCCTTCGCACTTTACCCCGGGCATATTCTCGTTGTCACGATTAATTTCGACCGCGACAACATTTGTCGCGAAAACCCCTACGGGTGTAAGAGTAGCTGTCGCGAAATGCGCCACACGCGACAGAATTTCCGCACGTTAAAGCGTTTCAATATAACTAACGTGCGATAGTAATAGGGAAAATCATCATGCGAAATGGATGGCCCACATCA
>JAFKFP010000435.1 GCA_017308185.1 bacterium
CCGGACGCGGAAACCGCCGCCGGCGTTTTTCGGCGGGCATGCGTCAGCGTTGAATTCCGTGCGCTCGGCGGCGGAGCATCGAGCCCCGTGGCGAACTGGTTGCGGGCACTCGCAAGACTTGCACATCGCGAAAGCGGCGGGCCGGGCGTCGGCGCTATCGGCATGTGCTTTACCGGTAATTTCGCGCTGAACCTGATGCTGGAACCGGTGTTGCTGGCCCCCGTCGTATCGCAACCGGCCCTCCCGTTAGACAATCCCGGCGGGATCGAGAGCTCCGCCGAGGAGCTCGCGCAGATCCGTTCGAGGCTGGAGCGAGAAAACCTCACCGTCCTTGCCTATCGATTTGCAGGCGATTCATTCTGCCGAGCCGAACGGTTTGCTGCTTATCGGGCCGCGCTCGGCGACCGCTTCATTGGGCGGATGTTGCCCGACACGGCCGCGAATACCGGACCCATGCCGCCGTTATTCGAGCAGTTCGTGAAAACGCCTCATAGCGTCGTAACGGTTCATCTGATCGATGAGGCAGGACAACCCACGATCGCGGCCCGGGACGAAATTCTCGCATTCTTCCGGAAACGCCTGAAACCTGCATCGGATTGATATTGGAAGTCCTGCGCTTCAGGTGCGCAATGCGCCGCCTCACGCGGTGTCAGCGATCATCATCGCCAGCGGCGAGCAGTCCGAATAATTCAACGATGAAGCGAGGTTCCATCGACGCCCGGTTCCCTCCGCCTCATCCTTTTCACCGTCCCGCCTTTCTCTAGCCATAGCGCGATGCATCCCTCCTCCCGCATGCGCAGCGGCCCGACTTTTCGCCGCGCATCGCACCCGCATCACCACGGAGCCGACGATGCAATTGCAACATGCCGACCCGCACGACGCGATAGCCGCGCAGCTACGCGCCTTGTCGACATCCCGCGTGAACGATCCGTCCGGGCCCGACATCACACCCGCGGCGTCGCCGGAGCCGGCAACCGAGCCGCCGCTTAGCGCCACGCCATTGAACGACAACACAGGTAACACGCGCATCCGGACATCGCCTG
>JAFKFP010000436.1 GCA_017308185.1 bacterium
CGGGGCTACTGGGAGTTCGCCGGGGCCATGCTCCTCGTGTCCTTCCTGGGGTTCGCGACATTCCTGGCGTTCCCGGCGGCACCGCCTTGGATGGCCGCGCAGCATGGCGTTCTGCCCGATGTGAGCCGCGTCATCCAGGACACGCTGGGACGCGTCGTGGAGCCGGGCGTTGTGCAGACCACATGGGAGCACGTTGGTTCGAACGAGGTGGCGCCGTTCCCGTCGCTGCATGCTGCCTGGCCGATGCTCGTCGCATTGACCCTGTGGGCCCGGATGCCTGGTTCGCGATGGCGATTCGCGCCGTTCGCGTATCCGCTGTTCATGGGCTTCGCTGTGGTGTACGCCGGGGAGCACTATGCGATCGATGTCCTGGGCGGGTATGCCTACGCATTCGTGGTGTGGCAGGGGCTGCGGCGAGGCATCGCGTGGGCACGCTTGCGGAAGGCGCGCCCGGCGCATGTGCGAATGGCGGAGACGTCACAGACGGCCACCGATGCCTGACGTATTGAGTCCCGCCCAGGGCGTGCTACTGCCCCTTGGGACACGCGTACGTGTTGGAGAAAACGACGTCATCGGGGCCGGGGGCATGGCCCTTGACGGTGGGCGTGTTGCCCGCGACAGCGCGGGTCTGCGACACGATGACTCCGCTGGTCGGGTCCAGGAAATCGACGGTGAAGCTGTAGTGCGCGGCCGGGTCGATGGAGAGCGCGGCGCCGCCCTGCTGGGTGGTGACGCGGAAGCAAACGGTGCCTTCATAAACGGCGCTCGCGCCACCGAACCAATGGGCAATCGTCTGGGGCGTGGCGCCATCGCGCGTAAGCCACAGTTCCATGCCAGCGCCAGGGCGCGATTCCATGCTGAGGACCACCATGATGGCAGGAGTGCCGTTCTCGAGTGTGGTCCAGCTCGCCTGCCCGAGGCTCGCCTGCCAGTTATCTCGCGGTGGGGTCACCGGGGGCGGGCTGTTTTTCGTATCGAACTCGGTGTTCCCGGCGGTCGTGCCAATCATGGCGAGCACCGACGGCGACGTCGAAAATGAC
>JAFKFP010000308.1 GCA_017308185.1 bacterium
ATTGGTCGCGGGTTCGAATCCTGCCGGGCCCACCACTCACCTACTCCGAACCTCAGAACGCCATACTTCGCTCTGGGAGGCGACCGTGCCGTACGACGTCGATTTCAAGACCGTCTCGACCACCGGCCTCGAGGCTTCACCGGTCGCGGATGCCCTCGCAGGTCTGCGTGCGAACGAAGCCCGCTACTTCCACAACAAGTACGGCCGTACCTTCACTGTCTATCCCGCGGCTGAGGCTCGCGACACTATCGCTTGGGTTACGCGCATCCTCAAGGAAGAGCGCGACATCGCGATTGAATCGCCGCCGCTGGAAGCGACCGAGTTCCAGGTGGAGAACATCCGATGGGCCTACGTGTTCTACCAGAGCGGGCTCTCCATCAACGCTCTCTACACCCTCGACGATGACGGGAAGCGCGCCGTTGGGTTCAAACTCTCCGACGGTATGGACATCCCCGAAGAACTCGCGAAGTTCAAGTTCGCACGCCAGAAGTCGAAGCTCGCCGGCACCATCCGCGGTTCGTACTTCGTCATCAAGCACGAGCACTGAGCCGCCATCCATGGACGAATATCTCCGCGTCAACCGCGAAAACTGGGATGAGCGCGCCCCGGCGCACGCAGCATCACCTGGCTACGAAGTCCAGCGCTTCATCGATGACCCTTCGTTCCTGTCCCGCGTCGTGCGCTTTGACGAGCCGCGCCTGGGCGATATCCGTGGCCTTGAAGCCGTCCATCTGCAATGTCATATCGGCACGGATACCCTCTCGCTTGCACGGCTCGGCGCCAGGATGACCGGCCTCGACCTTTCACCCGCTTCGCTCGTTCAAGCGCGGGCGCTCGCTGAGCGGGCCGGCACCGCTATCCGCTATGTCGAATCTGACGTGTACAGCGCGCTGGACGTGCTTCGGCCGGCCAGCTACGACC
This sequence comes from bacterium, assembly GCA_017308185.1. Lineage (GTDB taxonomy): Bacteria > Chloroflexota > Dehalococcoidia > Tepidiformales > Tepidiformaceae > JAFKFP01. The sequence goes on from JAFKFP010000308.1 coordinate 922, forward strand.
TCGTCTACACCGGTGTTGGCGCACTCTGCTGGCTCCCCAGCATCGAACGTTGGGCGCAGGTCGTCACGGGCCTGCTCAAGCCCGGAGGACGTCTCTTTATCCGCGATGGGCACCCCATGCTGTTCACTCTCGACGAAACCTACACGGATAAGCTGGTAGCCGAATATCCCTACTTCGAGCGCGAGGAGCCACTCGTGTTCGCTTCCGCAGCCACGTACGTTGCGACAGATGTCACGTTCTCCGAAACCACCACCCACGAGTGGAGCCATGGCATCGGCGAAATCGTCACAGCACTCATCAATGCAGGCATGCAGATCACGGGCCTCGCCGGGCACGGCAGCGTCCCCTGGGAGGCGCTGCCCGGCCAGACGACCCTCGACGAATCATCCGGCGAATGGCGCCTCACGGACCGCCCGTGGCGGCTCGCAGCCAGCTTCACGCTCCAGGCGCGGAAGCTCTGAGCAGACGGCGGGGCCAAGCACCTTCCCGGGCTCGCCGAAGCGCACCGGAACCCGCCGAGCCTAGCGCCGCAACGACGCCGGCACTTCCTTCCCTGCATCCGCGAACGCCTTTGCGTATGCTGCCATCCCCGGCCCAAAAACCGCGCCCTGCCGTCCTTCGATGAAGTCGCGGTTGTCCTCGAGCACGTCGATCTGCCCCTGGAATCGCGGCGCAACATAACGCGCCCACAGTTCATAGCTTCGGAGCGTTGCCTCGGTGCTCGCCCATTCGTGTCCGAGCGAGAGAATGCCGCCGATCCCGCCCGAGCGTTCGAGCAGCCGCTCCACCGCGGCGATGGCATCGTCGGGCGTCCCGATGATTGCAGAACCGCCCTCGGCAGCCTCCTCCGCCGTCTTCGCGCCCGAAACAAACGGCGAGCCCGTGGGGCCACCCTGGTTGCGGCGATCGCCAACATACGCCTGCCGCCTATACCCGTCGCGTAGATCGGCGATTGCGCGTTGCCGGGACTCCGCAATGTGGATCGGCACGACTACGCGCCAGTTCGCCCGGTCTGGCGTCTGGCCTGATTCCGCTGCTGCCTCCTCCACCCAGCCCCATGTGCGTTCGAACGCATCGTTCCCGGCCCCCGCGACGGAAAGCAGCCCAATGCCATGCTTGCCCGCCGCCATTGGGCCGGTTGGCGTGAATGTCGCGGCAGCGAACACGGGAAGGTGCGGCTGCGTGTAGTTCGCCAGCTGCAATCGCGCTTCCCGCAGGGTGAACCAGTCCGTCTCCATCGACACGGGCTCGCGGCTCCGAAGCAGCTGGATAATCGCCTCCAGCGCCTGGTTCATCCGCGGCCGCTGCTCCGTCGCCTCGATGCCCATCATGTACGCGTCCGAAGTCAGCGCGCCCGGTCCGCACCCAAGCATCGCTCGTCCTTCCGTGAGGTGGTCGAGGAATACCATGTGGTCGGCCACGATGAACGGGTGATGATAGGGCAGGCTTGTCACACCCGTCCCGAGCTTAATCCGCCCGGTGCGCTGGGCCGCCGCCGCAATGAACGCCATCGGGTCGGCGATGAGCTCCCGCGCGTAGCTGTGATGTTCGCCGAACCACGCCTCGTCGTAGCCCAGCTCGTCGAGATACTCGATGAGCCGCAGGTCGCGCTTGAAGGCCAGCGTCGGGTTCTCGCCGATTCGATGGAACGGCGCCATGAAAATGCCAAACGTCATGCGCTGGGGACGGTACATGTGATGGACCCTCTCTCTGGCGGGCAATATGAGCACATACGCCCGCGATATTTCGCTCTGGGCGAAGATCCTAGGGCCCTACTCCGGCGTTGTCCATCTAGCCTGGTGCCGTCATGCGCTTCACGCCTGCATGGCTGCATCTCCGTGTTTATGATGCGCAGTGCACACAGCGTCGTATCGGGGAGGCCCCATGGATTTTCGTTTCTCACCTGAACAGGAAGCATTCCGCGGCGAAGTCCGCGCCTTCATCAAAGACGAGTGGCCGCCAAAGCCGGGCGACCAGTCATTCACGAGGAAGCTCGCGAAAAAGGGCTGGCTCACCATGTCGTGGCCGAAGGAGTACGGCGGACAGGCTGCGTCCCACATCCAGCAGCTGGTCTACAACGAGGAGATGGCCTACTACCAGGCCCCCGGGCAATCAATGGGTACTGACCGCGTTGGCCCCACCATCATCCTCTTTGGTACCGATGAGCAGAAGAAAGAGTTTCTGCCCCGCATCGCCAACGACGAACTCCATTGGTGCCAGGGTTTCTCCGAGCCGGGGTCCGGCTCCGACCTCGCCTCGCTCCAGACCCGCGCCGTCCGGGATGGCGACAACTACGTTATCAATGGCCAGAAGATCTGGACCTCCGGCGCGCAGCTTGCTGACTACATGATCCTCCTCGCCCGCACCGACCCCGATGCGCCCAAACACCGCGGCATCTCCTACTTCCTGCTCGATATGAAGTCGCCGGGTGTCAGTGTTCGGCCGCTCGTGCAGATGACCGGCCAGGCCGGCTTCAACGAAGTCTTCTTCGAAGACGTCCGCATCCCGGCGTCGGCGATCGTCGGCGAGGTGAACCGCGGTTGGTACGTCTCCACCGCCACCCTGGACTTCGAACGCTCCGGCATCGGCCGCGTCATCGGGGGCCTCCGCACCTACGAAGCCATGCTCCAATACGCCAAGCAGGCGCCCTCTCCATCGCCGAAATATAGGCGCCTGTTTGATGTGCCGTCCCTACGCCACGCCCTCGCCGATGTTGGCCTGAGCTTCAGCGTTGGACGCCTCCTGTCGTACCGCGTCGCCTGGATGCAGAGCCAGAACCTCGTCCCCAATTACGAAGCGTCGATGGCGAAGACGCTCGGCACCGAACTCCACCAACGGCTCGCCCGCATCGCCATCAACGCCCTCGGCCTTCAGGGCCAGCTCCGCGAGGGTGATTTTGTGCCGCTCCATGGGGAAGCGGCGAACTTCTACCTTTCGACGGTGTCGCTGACGATCGCCGCGGGCACCTCGGAGATCAACCGCAACATCATTGCCACGCGCGGCCTCGGCCTCCCGCGCGGCTAGGTCCATCTGGTCCAGTGGCGTGGTCCTTTCATGGGCGCCTCCGCGTTGCTGGCTCAACTGTCTCGTAACAGGAGGCCATGCACATGAACGGCGCACTCTCCGGGGTCCGAGTCCTCGATTTCAGCGAATACATCGCCGGCCCGTACGCCGGGCAAATGCTTGCCGATATGGGCGCCGACGTGACCAAGATAGAGCCCCCGCACGGCGACTTCTGGCGTCACACATCTCCCGTCGCGCCCTACGAAAGCCGAGGCTTCATCGGCGTCAACCGCGGCAAACGCAGTGTCTCGCTGGACCTCAAACGGCCCGAAGCACGCGATATCGTCGCGCGCGCTGTCCAGTCTGCTGATGTATTTCTCGCGAACTACCGCCCGGGAGTCGCCGCACGGCTTGGTGTCGATTACGAGACGCTCTCGGCCATCAACCCTCGCCTCATCTATTGCGAAAATACGGCCTTTGGCACACGCGGACCCTATCGGGATAAAGCCGGGTTCGACCTCGTGGCCCAGGCCATGACGGGCATCATGTCGTTCGAAGGCGCCGGCGGCATGCCGCACCCCATTATCACCACGTCGCCCACCGACCTCTCGGCGGGGATGTTCATGGCGTTCGCGATCGCTTCCGCGCTTTACCAGCGCGAACAGACCGGTCGCGGCCAGCACATCGAAACGAGCCTGTTCGCGGCTGGCATCGCCATCCAGTACCGGCCTATGTTTGCGATTGAGGATGCGGACCAGGCCCAGCGCGAACACCTGCTCGCCGCCCTGCGGGAATCCCGGGAAGCTGGCCACCGCGATGAAGAAGCGCTTGCGAAGGTCAGTCACCGCGGCGACGAACTCCGCCGCCTCAACCCCTACTACAAGATCTACGAGACGCTCGACTCCTACATCGCTCTCGCGTGTCTCAATAACCGCCTCCGCCGCCTCGCCTGCGAAGTCCTTAAAGTCGAAGATGCGCGCATCGCGGGCGACCAGTTCGCCCCGCTGGCGCTCGAACTTGGCGAAGCCGAAGCCATCGGCGAAGAGATCACGGCAAAGCTTCTCAGCCGCCGCACCGAAGAGTGGGTCGCCATCTTCGATGCAAAAGGCGTCCCTTGCGGCCCGGTAAAACTGACAGCCGAGCTGTTCGACGACCCCCACGTCCAGGCCGAGGACATCATGCTCGAATTTGAGCATCCCACCGTCGGTAAGGTCCGGATGGCCAACAGTCCCCTGCGGATGAGCGGCGCCGATACCGGCACACGCATCTCGTCCCCAACGCTAGGCCAGCACACGCACGCATTTCTCGCTGAACTCGGCTACACAGCTGACGAAATTCAGGCCTTCGAACGCGCGGATGTTGTGCGCACCCTCTAGCGGGCTCGTGCGGTGGTTGTGCTCCCCTGCATCTCTGCCGCCCCGCCGGGCCGCTGTTGGCCCTCCTCGGCGCGTTTGAGTTCGCCAGTCCTCTCCCTGCGCACCACGGCATTAATCTCCGACCCCAGCAGCAGAAGAAGACTCGTAAGATTCAGCCACACAAGCAACACAATGACGCCGCCGAGTGCTCCGTAGGTCTTGTTGTACGAACTAAAATGGCTCACGTATAGCCCAAACAGCGAAGTTGCAATGAGCCACGCGACCGTGAAGAACACCGCTCCGATCGAACCCCATCCGAACGGCTGATGGTTATCTGGCGCGGCCCAATACAGAACCGCCACCGCCAGCAGGATGAGTGCCACCGCGACGGGGAACCGCAAGATCGCAATGGTGACCGCGAACGCCGGCCCCGCACCGATCGCATCGGCGACCTTCGCGCCATAAACCTGGGCGCCCACGAACACCACGAACGCGAGCAACAACCCGGCGCCCGCCGACACCGTGAGCACCACCGATAGCACGGCCCGCTTCCAGAATGGGCGCCCTTCCCTTACGCCCCACACGCGGTTCGTGGCCTTGATAATCGAGTTGATCCCGCCGGCCGAAGCCCACAGCGTCCCGAGGAGCCCAAACGATAACAGCCCCACGCTACGGCCACCGACGATGTCGTTGATCTGCCTCCGCAAAAAGGCTGACGTGTCCTGTGGCAGCGCCGAGCCGAGCGAGTCCACAATTGAATTGGCAGGGTTCTCGACACCGGTAGCCTTCGCCACGAATGCCGAGACCGTCGCGAGAAAGATCAGAAATGGGAACAGCGCGAGAAATAGCCTGTACGTGAGTTCGGCGGCAAGCCCGGTCAGGTCGTGCTGCTTGATGTCTGCGAACACCGCTGTCAGGCCGCGGCGCCATGGAGGTGGTAAGCGCGCCAACAGCTTCTTGCGCTCCGCAGTAGCCTCGCCGCGGAGGCGGGCCACGCGCTGCTTTGCCCGCGTTACGGCCTCACCGAACTGCAACTGCATACCCTTGAGCA
>JAFKFP010000309.1 GCA_017308185.1 bacterium
GGGGGCCGGGGGGTGAGGGCGATACTGCCAGCCAGGAGGAGGCATCGAATGCGGATCAATGTCACAAGTCTGCTGGTCGAGGACCAGCAGAAAGCTCTCGACTTTTACACAGGCATCCTCGGCTTCGTGAAGAAGGTCGACATCCCTGCCGGCGGCGCCCGGTGGCTGACCGTCGTCTCGCCGGATGCGCCCGACGGCACCGAGCTCCTGCTCGAACCGAACAGCAACCCGGCCGTGCCCGCCCGCGAGTGGCAGAAGGCGCTCTACGATGCGGGCATCCCCGCCACGTCGTTCGCGGTCGATGACGTTGTGGCCGAGCACGCGCGGCTCTCGGCCCTGGGCGTGCAATTCGTGACCGAGCCAGCAACCCACGAGGGCGTGACCACCGCAATCTTCGATGACAACTGCGGCAACCTGATCATGATTGTGGCCACGTAGCCGTCTGCGCCCTCGCGCCGGCTCCGCGCTCCCGCTTCGCTCTTCGCTCTTCGCTCTCTATCCGTATAGTACCGAATCACAGGCCGGACCCGCCGGCGGAGGCTCTTTTTTGGCTGCTACCTGGGAACTCTCGACACTCCCCAACGGCTTGCGCGTCGTCACCACACCCATGCCTTCGACACAGGCCGTGTCCGTCAACCTCTTCGTGGGCGTCGGTTCGCGCTCCGAGCCCCAACGGCTCAACGGCATCACCCACTTCCTCGAACACATGGTTTTCAAGGGCACCGAAAAGCGTCCCGACGCCATCATGATCGCGCAGGAGATCGAGGGCGCGGGCGGCACGCTCAACGCATACACAAATAAGGAATACACCTGCTACTGGAACATCGTGCCGTTCGACCGCTTCGCCACCGCGCTCGATGTCGAAGCCGACATGCTGCTGCACTCCAAGCTCGAACAGGTCGAAATCGACCGCGAACGCACCGTCGTCCAGCAGGAACTGAAGCGAAACCACGACAATCCCGGCGCGTGGGCGGGCCGCCTCATCGGGCTCGCGGTCTACGGCGAACAGCCTTCCGGCTGGGACGTCGGCGGCAGCGTGGAACTCGTGCAGGAGATGCAGCGGCCCGATTTCGTGTCACACATCAGCGAGTGGTACAAGGCGAGCAACATCGTGCTCTCCGTGGCTGGCAACGTGACGCACCAGCAGGTCCTCGACCTGGCCGGACCGCTGTTTGAAGGCCTCCAGCCCGGCGGCATTCCGACAGTCACGCCGTACGACCCGGCAGTAACCGGCCCGCGCGTCATGTGCGAAAGCCGCGAGATCGACCAGTGCACACTCTTCCTGGGCCTCCCGATCTTCGGGCGCGACGACCCCGATCGGTTCGCATTGCGGATCATGAACGACGTCTTGGGTGCTGGCATGTCCTCGCGGCTCTTCCGCGAAGTACGCGAACGCCGCGGCCTCGCGTATTCGGTCAGCTCAGGGTACGGCTACCTCGCCGATGCGGGCGTGTTCAACATCTCGGCAGGCGTGAACAGAGAGCAACTAACCGAAACAATCAGCGTTTGCATTGACGAAGCCGAGCGCCTCGCGACTGACCTCGTCCCCGATGACGAACTCCGCAAAGCCAAGGACCACAACCTCGGGCGCTTCCGCCTCTCGCTCGAAACCGCGTTCAGCCTCGGGCAGCGCCACGGCGAACTGCTCATCACAAAGGACGAGATCGAGAGCATCGACGACGTCGTAGCCCAGGTCGAAGCGATTACCGCGGAGGATGTCCGTGCCGTGGCCCAGCGCATCCTCGCACGCGGCAAGCTCCATGCCTCCGTCGTCGGCCCGGATATCAATGTCGATGAGGTCGAAGCGGCGCTGGGCTAGAACGATCAGGGCCGGGCGCGGCACATCGTCTACACTCGGACTATGCCGTCCATCCCACCGATTCCCATCGCGCAGAATTGGACCAGCGCAGCAGGCGCGCTCGAAGCCATCCTCAACTACCTTGGCGAGCCGCTTCCACGCCACGCAGTCATGGGGCTCTCGGGACATGCGTGGCATTTCTGCCTCGGGACGCGTGGCGACGTTACTGCCCTGCCCTCAGGTGTCGCAGACATCGATCCCGCGTGGCTCGTGGAGGCCTACGCGCGCACTGGATTCACGTGGGAGCGATTCGGCGTCCCCCTCGATGGCGCCGACGAGGCCCGCCTCAAGGGCGAGGCGATCGTATGGGCCCGGGCCCGCCTCGATGCCGGCCGCCCGCTCATCGGGTGGGACTTCCATTTGCACGAGCACGCTGTCGTGTTCGGATACGACCAGGCACGCGACGGCTTTCTCGTCAGTGACGTGCTGACACCCGATGTGGGATCGTTTGTGGCGACAGCCGACTGGCCCTCGACTGTTGGCCGCATCGAACTGTTGGCCCCGGGCGCCCCTACGCCGGCCGAACCGATCGAGACGATCTCGATGGCGCTGAATGGAGCCATCGACGCCTTCGCCGGCGGAGACGGCGCGCACGATGGCCAGCCGCGCGGCACGGCCGGGCTGAGGGCGTGGGCCGAGGCGTTCGAGGGTGATGGAGAAGTGGACCGTGCCGGTAACGCCTACATCCTCGCCGTGCTTGCCGCGGCGCGGACCGATGGCGCAGCATTTCTTGCTGACCTCGCCGATTCATTACCCGGCGCGGGCGAGCCCCTCCGAACCGCCGCCCAAGCGCTCAACGACGAGACGCGCGCCCTCTCGCCGCTCCTCACCCTGTTCCCGTTCCCCAGCGGCGGCCATGGGAACGTCGCGAACCCTGGCCTGCGCCGCGCAGCTGCGATGGCACTGCGCCGGGCCGCCGGGCATGAGGAAGATGCAGCGGGGCACATCCGTGCTGCCATCGCCGCCATCGGCTCATGACTCACACTCCCAGCCTCTGTGATCTGGCCCCGATGCGGCGTAGCCTTCCAGTGAACGGGGCAGCTGGACGCCCTGGCACTCATCCCTCGCACCTCATACCTCGGTTGACAGTGCAGTGGCTTATGGTACCCTTCTCATTCGGCGCTTATTGACTGGCCAGCTATCGCTAGTTCGCCAGGTCGCAAAGCTGAGTGCTTGAAGACGGCTCCGGTGGCTAATCTCCGGGGCGCTGTTCACGAAGAGGCTTTCCGGCCTGTTTTCGTGCCCGGAATACCGGGATCGATGGCATCACGCAGAGCCCCATTCGCGCCATCCTGACGCGGCTCGCCACGTCACCCGCGCCCCCTCGTCTGTCATTTGCAGATGCGACCGCGCGGCTTCGGCAGCGAACGCCTTTCGTCCATGTCCGCACTCCCACCAGAGGCGCGACCACGGGCGGCGGGCAATCGTCAATCGACCATTGCAACCCGGGGGGAAGCAGCGATGCCTACCATTAACCAGCTGGTCCGGAAGGGCCGCTCGCCAAAATCGAAGGGGTCCAACGCGCCGGCGCTCCTGTATACCTTCAATTCGCAGACGAACCGGCTCGGCCGCTCCACGGCCAAGGGTTCACCGCAGAAGCGTGGCGTCTGCACGCAGGTCCGCACCCAGACCCCGAAAAAACCGAACTCGGCGCTCCGCAAGGTGGCCCGCGTGCGGCTTTCGAACGGCATCGAGGTGACCGCCTACATCCCCGGCGAAGGCCACACCCTCCAGGAACACTCGGTCGTGCTCGTTCGCGGCGGACGCGTGAAGGACCTCCCCGGTGTCCGCTATCACATCGTCCGTGGCGCGCTCGATGCCACCGGCGTCAACAACCGCAAGCAGGCCCGTAGCAAGTACGGCACGCGCAAGAACGCACCGGCCGCAGGCCGCCGCTAGGGAGATCTGAGCAATGGCCCGTCGCAACCGTCCCGAAAAGCGCCCCATCGCACCGGACCCGCGGTACAACAGCCCGCAGGTACAGGTGCTCATCAATAAGCTCATGACTCGCGGCAAGAAGAGCACGTCCGAGCGCGTCGTCTACGGCGCGTTCGAGCGCATCCAGGGCCAGACGGGCCGGGACCCGCTCGATGTGTTCCAGCAGGCCGTGCGCAACACCACGCCCGTGCTCGAAGTGAAGCCGCGGCGCGTTGGCGGCTCGACCTACCAGGTGCCGGTGGAGATCCGCCCGGACCGGCGGCTTGCGCTCTCGATGCGCTGGCTGCTCTCGTCCGCCCGCAGCCGTGGCGGCCGCTCCATGTCTGAGCGCCTTGCCAACGAACTCCTCGACGCCGCGAACAACACCGGCGCCGCCATCAAGAAGCGTGACGACACTCATCGAATGGCCGAAGCGAACCGGGCATTCGTCCACTACCGCTGGTAGCCGCCCGAAGGAATCCTGTTTACCCATGCCTCGTACGTACGACATCGAAAACCTCCGGAACATCGGGATCATTGCCCACATCGACGCGGGCAAGACGACCGTGACCGAGCGCGTCCTCTTCTATACGGGCGTCAACTACAAGATCGGCGAAACCCACGAAGGCACCGCCACCATGGACTGGATGGAGCAGGAGCGCGAACGCGGCATCACCATCACGTCCGCTGCGGTCACCTGCCAGTGGGGCGATACCTGGATTAACGTCATCGACACCCCCGGCCACGTCGACTTCACTGCTGAGGTGGAGCGAAGCCTCCGCGTCCTCGATGGCGGCGTCGTCGTCTTCGATGCTGTTGCCGGCGTCGAGCCTCAGTCAGAGACGGTCTGGCGCCAGGCCGACCGCTACCAGGTGCCCCGCATCTGCTTCGTTAACAAGATGGACCGCACCGGCGCCGACTTCGAGCGCACGATGGGCATGATGGTCGACCGCCTCGGCGCCCACCCGGTGGCACTCCAACTGCCGGTCGGCGTGGAAGCTGATTTCAACGGCATCATCGACCTCGTGGAGATGTGCCAGTGGACCTTTGGCGGCGAACGCGGCGAGAAGCCTGAGCGCGGTGAGATCCCCGCGAACCTCGCTGATGCCGCGGCCGCTGCCCGCGACGCGCTCGTTGAAGCCGTCGGCGGTGTCGATGACCAGATCATGATCTCCTACATCGAAGGCCACGAGGTCAACGTCCACGAACTCAAGGCCGCTATCCGCCGCGCGACCATCGCGAACCTCATCACGCCCGTCCTGTGCGGCTCGGCGCTCAAGAACAAGGGCGTCCAGAACATGCTCGATGCAGTGGTCGATTTCCTGCCCAGTCCCGTCGATATCCCGCCGGTCACCGGCACGGATCCGCGCGAGGGCGGCGAGGTGGTACGCCACGCTACCGACGACGAGCCGTTGAGCGCCATCGCTTTCAAGATCGTGAGCGACCCCTACGTTGGCCGCCTGGCCTATCTGCGTATCTACAGCGGTGTGCTCAAGGCCGGTGAATCGGTCTATAACTCGACCAAGGGCGAGCGTGAGCGCATCGGCCGTCTCCTCCGTATGCACGCCAACCAGCGCGAAGAGATCGACGCTGTCTACGCCGGCGGCATCGCGGCTGCCGTGGGCCTCAAGCGCACCTTCACCGGCGATACGCTTTCCGCGCAGGATGACCCGGTCATCCTCGAAAACATCACCTTCCCCGAGCCAGTCATCCGCGTCGCGCTCGAACCCAAGAGCAAGGACGACCAGGACAAACTCGGCGACGTGCTCATGAAGATGAGCGAGGAAGACCCGACGTTCCACTGGACCTTCGACGATGAGAGCGGCCAGACCCTCATCGCGGGTATGGGCGAACTCCACCTCGAGGTCATCGTCGACCGCATGCTCCGCGAATACAAAGTAGCCGCGAACGTCGGTCGCCCCCAGGTCAGCTACCGCGAAGCGATCACCCAAACGGCCCGCGCGGAGGGCCGTTTCGTACGCCAGAGCGGTGGCCGCGGACAGTACGGTGTCGTCGAACTCGAAATCGAGCCGCTCGAGCGCGGCCAGGGCTTCGTGTTCGAAAACAAGGTGGTCGGCGGCTCGGTGCCGAAAGAATACGTCGGCCCCGTCCAGCAGGGCGTCAAAGAGGCGCTCCAGGGCGGCATGCTCGCGGGTTACCCCGTCCTTGACGTCAAAGTCACGCTCCTCGACGGCCAGACTCACGCGGTCGACTCGTCCGAAATGGCGTTCAAGAACGCCGGCTCGATCGGCGTCAAAGAGGCGGCGAAGAAGGCCGGCCTCGTGATCCTCGAACCGATCATGAAGGTCGAAGTCCGCGCGCCCGAGGACTATTTCGGGGCCGTGGTGGGCGACATCAACGCGCGCCGCGGCATGGTGATGGGCACCGAAGCGATGGGCAAGACCCAGATCGTCTCCGCCACGGTCCCGCTCGCCGAGACCTTTGGCTATTCAACCGACTTGCGCTCGCTCACCCAGGGCCGCGCCAGTTACAGCATGGAATTCGACCACTACGAAGAAGTCCCCAAGAACATCG
>JAFKFP010000310.1 GCA_017308185.1 bacterium
CGGCCCAGCCGAGGTGTGTTTCGAGCACCTGGCCGATGTTCATACGGCTGGGGACGCCGATTGGGTTGAGGATGATGTCGATGGGCGTGCCATCGGCCAGGTAAGGCATATCCTCGCGCGGCAGGATGCGGCTGACCACGCCCTTGTTGCCGTGGCGGCCGGACATCTTGTCGCCTTCGGAGATCTTGCGCCTCTGGGCGATGCTGACGCGGACGAGCTTGTTGACGCCGGCCGGGAGGCCTTCGTTGGTCGTGCGCGTGAACACCTTGACGTCGATCACCTTGCCGCGTTCGCCGTGGGGAACGCGGAGGCTGGTGTCCTTCACCTCGCGCGCCTTCTCGCCAAAGATGGCGCGGAGGAGCTTCTCCTCGGCCGTCAGTTCGGTCTCACCCTTGGGCGTGATCTTGCCGACGAGGATGTCGCCTTCGCGGACTTCCGCACCGATGCGGATGATGCCATCTTCGTCGAGATCCTTGAGGCTCTCCTCGCCGACGTTGGGGATGTCCCGGGTGATCTCCTCGGGTCCGAGCTTGGTGTCGCGAGATTCTACTTCGTGCTTCTCGATGTGAATGGAGGTGAACTTGTCCTCGCGGATGAAATTCTCACTGACGATAATCGAGTCTTCGAAGTTGTAGCCTTCCCAGCTCATGAACGCGCAGAGCACGTTCTGGCCGAGGGCGAGGTCGCCAAACTGGGTGCTGGAGCTATCGATGATGGGCTGACCGGCAGAGACCCGCTCGCCGCGCAGCACGATGGGCCGCTGATTGAGGCAGGTGCCCTGGTTCGAGCGCGTGAACTTGGTGACCGGGTAACTCACCGTGCCCAGGTTGAGGTCGTCGTACTTAATCGTGATGCGTGTGCCGCTCGCTTCGGTGACTTCGCCCGGGCCGGCGGCCACGAGCACATGCCCGCTATCCACAGCCGCACGACGCTCCATGCCGGTACCCACCAGCGGGAGTTCGGGGCGCACGAGGGGAACGGCCTGGCGCTGATAGTTCGCGCCCATGAGTGCGCGGTTCGCGTCATCGTGTTCGAGGAAGGGGATGAGCGAACTTGCAACTGACACCATCTGCTTTGGCGAGACGTCGACATAGTCCACTTCCTCCGGTGCAACCTGGATGAAGAGGTCGTTTACGCGCACTTCGACGCGCGGCTCGATAAAGTGGCCGTCGTCATCGATCGGGGCGTTCGCCTGGCCGACGATGAAACGGTCTTCGATATCGGCGGTGAGGTAGACGATGTCCGCGGTGACGATCGGGCGCACGGGTACAGAGACGCCTGCGTCCCGCAACTTCGACGCCAGGGCTTCGTCGATGATCGCACCCGCATCGGCGAGGCGCTTGCCGCTCACGTCATCGATGTCGCCACGCACGGACTGGCCAATGATGGCCGGATCCGAGGGGGACATTTCGCGCACCACGCGCCGGTACGGAGTTTCGATGAAGCCGAATTCGTTGAGACGCGCATAGGTAGCCATCGAGCCGATGAGGCCGATGTTCGGGCCTTCGGGCGTTTCGATGGGGCAGATGCGGCCGTAATGGCTGTGGTGGACGTCGCGGACGTCCATGCCGGCGCGATCGCGGGAAAGGCCGCCGGGGCCGAGGGCGCTCAGGCGGCGCTTATGGTTGAGTTCGGCCAGCGGGTTGGTCTGGTCCATGAACTGGGAGAGCTGGCTGCCGCCGAAGAACTCCTTCATGGCGGCGACGACGGGCCGGATGTTGATGAGCGCGCTTGGGGTCGCCTCTTCCGGGTCGGTGATGGTCATGCGCTCGCGGACAACGCGCTCCATGCGCAGGAGACCGACACGGAACTGCTGCTGGATGAGTTCACCGACAGCGCGCACGCGGCGGTTGCCAAGGTGGTCGATGTCATCGGGGTGGCCGCGATCGTCCGAACCACCGACACCGTTATTCATCCGCACCTGTTCGCGGATGATATCGATGAGGTCTTCGTGGCGAAGCCAGCGCTGGGTGATCGTCTCATCCATGCGGAGGCGGCGGTTGAGCTTGTAACGGCCGACGCGCCCAAGGTCATACCGGCGGGCGAGGAAGAAGAGCGTGTTGAGCAGGTTCCGCGCGTTTTCGTGTGTCGGCGGGTCGCCGGGCCGGATCTTGCGATAGAACTCGATCAATGCATCGTGCTTGTTCGCCACGTTCGCGTCACGAGGCTCCTTCTCGAGCGTCGTCCGGACGAAGCGCGTGAGGTCGCTGGTGTCGACATCCTCGAAAAGGGCGAGGACGCGCTCTTCCGTGCCGAGTTCGGTTTCGAGTTCGCGGAGAGCAGCCTCGCGCGCCTTCTCATCAGCGGCGCTGAAGTACTTCGCGTAACGCGGGTTATCGGCGTCGCCCGGGAGGAGGCCGGGGATGTCGATGGCGCGCACGAGCGTGGTCACCGGGATCTTGCGCTTGCGGTCGACCTTCACGTAGAGGACGCCCTTGTTCGACGTCTCGAATTCGAGCCAGGCTCCGCGGTTCGGGATGAGCTTGGCCGAACAGAGGCGGCGTCCCGTCGCGAGGTCAGGGTCGATGGTGTAATAGACGCCCGGGGAGCGGACGAGCTGACTGACAACCACGCGCTCGGCGCCGTTGATAATGAATGTGCCGCGGTCCGTCATGAGCGGGAAATCGCCGAAGAAGAGCCGCTGCTCCTTTATCTCACCCGAGTCCTTGATGTGGAGTTCGACATCCACGAAGAGCGGCGCCGCGTAGGTGCTGTCGCGTTCGCGGCACTCGCCCATGGGCACCTTCGGCTCGCGGAACTCGTATTCGCGGAAAAAGAGCTCCATCTTTGAGCCGGTGAAGTCGGTGATGGGCGAAATCTCGTCGAGGAGTTCGCGAAGGCCATCCCTCGTGAACCAGTCGAAGCTATCGAGCTGGACCTTAATGAGGCTTGGAATGTCGAGAACGTTCGGGATCTGACCGTACTCCTGGACTTGGAGAGGGGCTGGCGCCCCCGACCGCGTAAGGTGACGAGTCGAAGTCATCCTGTGGGCAACTCCTTCAGGACTGGTGTGCGAAATGGTCAATGAAACCTGCGATGGGCTTGTGGGGGGATACGATGGGCATGGCGAGCCGGGTGCTAGCATACCACGCCGCAAAGCACGCAGTCAACGGTAGTCCCATCCGACAAAGCGCGGCTACCGAGCCGTCTTGTCAGCTTCGGTCGAGGGCCGCCCAGTTCGCCCTTATTGTACTGGTGCGCAGCGAAAGGGGAAGCGCCGCTTTCCGCATTGCCAGCTACGTCGCCGATTCGTCACGCTCCGGGCAGAAGGCACAGCGCGCATACACGGCATCGGGCTGCCCACACGGTACACCCGCCTCCGCGAGCAGGCGCCGCGTCAACCACAGCGGCAGGCCCATGACTCCGCAATAACAGCCATCGAGCTGCGCTACCGTCGGCACGTCCTCGTCCTGGATGGCGTAGGCTCCCGCTTTATCAAGTGGGCGCCCGCTCGCCACATAGCCGCGTATTGCGTCGTACGCAAGCGTACTCAGGGTCACCTCGGAGATACTCAGCCCCGTCCTCACGAGCCCATCAGCGGCCACGGCAACCCCGGTGGCCACGCGGTGGCCCCTGCCCTGCAATCGCGCAAGCATCGCCATGGCGTCATCCGCGTCCACGGGCTTCCCATAGAGCCGCAACTCGTCGTAGACGATCGTATCGGCCCCGATCACGACGGCGCTCGGGTTTGCCCGCGCGACGGTGAGCGCCTTCGCGGCGGCGAGTTCCACCGCGTCGCGTTCGGCATCGCCGCTGAAGGGCTCCGGAATATCTGAGACAGCCACCTGGAACGCGGGCGCGATGGCCGCCAGGAGCTCCTCGCGGCGCGGCGACCCGGAGGCGAGCACGATCTCTGTCACGCGCCGACATCCCCGAGGCTAAAGCGCGTCACGCACTCGATGTGCGCTGTGTGCGGGAACATATCAAGCGGCGTGACGGCATCGATCCTGTATCCCGCATCGATGAGCAGGCGCGCATCACGGGCGAGCGTGGCCGGGTTGCAGGAGACGTAGACGAGCGCGAGCGGCCGGAAGCGCGCAATCGTTTCGAGGACCTGCGGTAAGCAACCGGCACGTGGCGGGTCCAACAGCACGACATCGGGTGCGACTTCGAGCGATGGCAGGATGTCTTCCACTTTCGCGGCACGGATCTCCGCATTCGGGATATCTGCGAGATTCCTCTCGGCATCGCGTACAGCGCTGTGCGATTCTTCAATGGCGATCACCCGCTCGAACCGCCCGGCAAAGATCGCCGCGAACGTGCCCACCCCCGCAAACGCGTCGACAAGCAGGCGGCCGTGTGCCGGGAGCGCTTCACCCACGAGCCGCACCATCTGTTCGGCCTGCGCGTTGTTGACCTGGAAGAACGCGGACGCACTCACGACGAACTCACGGCCGCCGAGGACTTCCGTGTACTCTTTCTGCCCGCTCTCAAACGGGAGGCCAGGGATTTCGGGATTGATGAGATAGCTGCCGGATTGCGGGTTGTGGCGAAGCTGGACCTGGTGAAGGCGCGCACCCTTGCCCTGCAATGCTGGCAGCACACCGTTCACCCACGGGTCGGCGATGGGGCAATAGTCGATGCGAAGGAGCCCGCGGCCGTCGCGCGGGACGAAGCCGAGGTCACCGTGGCGGCGTCCCGTCGAGAACCGCACATGATTGCGGTAGTGCCAGGGATCGGCAGCGCCCACCATCGGACGCACGGGAGCGTCTTCGATGTGGCCGATGCGCCGGAACTGTTCACAGACGATCCGATGCTTGGCATCGAGTTGCGCTTCGTAGCGAAGGTGTTGCAGCTGGCAGCCACCGCATGAACCGAAAACTGCGCATAGCGGTTCCACACGCTCCGGCGAAGGCTCAAGCACGTGCAGTGTCACCGCCTCCACGTACCCTGCGTGTACCCGGTCAATACGCGCTTCGACGAGTTCGCCCTCGGCGGCGTAGTGGACGAACGCCACACGCCCATCTTCGAGATGGGCCTTGGCGGCTCCCCCGGCAACGATCTCGCCCACGCGGAATTGCAGGATCTCGCCGAAGGGAGGCGGCTGCGGCCGCTCGCGTCGTGGCATGGTTCCACTGTACGGGCGAGTCTTCGAAGCGGCGAACGTGGCCGGGTGCGGGCTAGTGCGTGACTGCTCCGCGCAGCGTCCGCGCCTCGGCAATCCACTTCGCCACTTCGGCCTGCGTCGGGCCGCGCCGGACAATATTCTCCGCTTCGTTGACCTGTGTGAGGCGGGCGTGCAGGTTCTCTGGCCGGCGCATGGCGAGTTCCTTCACCGAATCGACTCCGGAGCGGCCCAGCAACTCGGCGTAATCGGCCCCGACGCCATGGACTCGCATGAGGTCGGCGCGGTTGACCCACGCGAGAATGCGGCTCGCCTGGATCCCCGTCGAGTCAGCGATGGACTTGCGGCCGCTGCTTGAGCCCCCGAGACGAAGGAGCACTTCAACTGTGGGCACGCCTGCCCTGATGAGCTTCTCAGCGTTTGCGTCCCCCACGCTGACAATCTCGCCGATGCTTGTCATCCCAATTCCCCCAGCGAACTCGCGCGGACTGTTGGGCGGAGTGTATACGGCCCGGATGGCCGCGTATAGATTCCATTTCATTCCTGTATTCGATGGCCGGCGCCTTCGTCCACGGCCAGGTTTCATCTTGAACGTGCCGGGGCCCGGCGATACGATGCAAGTCTGCCTGCGGCCCCGTGGTGTAGTGGCCTAACATGCCACCCTGTCAAGGTGGAGATCGTCGGTTCGAATCCGATCGGGGTCGCCAGTCCAACAAGCGCTCGAAGGCGGGGAAAAACCGTCAGGTCGAATGCGCGCGGTCGGGCCTGTACCGTGACGTCGGGCGTCGCGACGGATCGGGAATCATTCCGCACGGGAACGTCGCAATGCCTCGGCCCGCCGCTTCACCCCGAACAGCATCCTCGTTGTCATGATGAAGGCCGCGGGTTCGGTAGCGAGCATGCCGAGCCGCAACGGGATGCTTGTCGGTGTGCGCTCGATGCCGCGCGTCACCAACCGTGTCCTGTTGACATCCACCGGGTACAAACCAAACTGCCAGACCCAGTCCATGCCGTGCGCGTTGAGCTCGAGTACGAGGGCATGGTTGGGTTGAAGGGCTTTGACCGTGAGGAAGTCGCCGTGGCCCCATGGGATCATGTCTCCCACAGCGAGCTGTTGAAATTCCGGGAGAATCGTGTTCGAGCTCGGCCGATTGAGGAAGCCAAAAAGCCGATCAAGCCAGTCGTAGCTATACATTCCGCCCCGCTGATATCCAATCTGTACGAGCCAGGGCCAGATGTCTTC
>JAFKFP010000438.1 GCA_017308185.1 bacterium
CGCGCTCCTCAGCGTGGCGCAATATCGCTTCGCCCTTACGCATCTCGCTATCCAGGCCCGCATTCAGCGGCAAGGAGCGCAGCACCTCGATGACGTGAAGGACGGTCACTCTCGCCTTGCGTTGCTTCGCGAGCATGCAGGCCGCAGCGACGGCGTCCATGCTCGCCGGTGACTGGTTCACCGCCACGAGGACCGTGTGCTGGTTCGCCATCACATCTTCCCTGGCCGCAACGTCGCGGCTCGCAGCCGCAAGCGTCGCATTACTTGTCGTCCTGCGCGAACCAGAGGCGCACGCCGCCATTCGCCACCAGCACCAGCCCGATGGCGATACCAATGTTCCAATCCATCGATTGCATGAGCATGAACAGGATCAGCGCGATACCGATGACGATGGACGTGACCGAGAAGATGTAATTCGCTGTGCGCATAGCTGTGCCGCGGCCCGCCGCCTCTCGTTACCGCTTAGAGCATCGTAGCGCCGCCCATCGCAAAGGCAAGCACCCGCCTCACGGCCTGCCCCCACACACAGCAAGAGACCCCACCACTCCCTGTGAATGGGAATGACGGGGTCTCCCATGGCTCAGTGCGAATATTACTGCTGCGTGCCGCCCGCACCTTGGCCGCAGCGTCAGCTTCAACATGCCGTGCTCGAATTGAGCATCTGCCCGTTCGGCATCGACCGTGGGCGGGAGACGGAGCGCACGCTCGAAGCTGCCAGACCGCAACTCCCGGCGAAGATAGCGCTCGTCACGCGACTCTTCCTCGTGGTCGAACGAACCCTTGATTGTCAGGATGTCATCCTTCACCGAGATGTCCAGGTCCTCTGGCGCCACGCCGGGCACAGCCGCCTTGACTACGTAGTTCCCGTCTGTCTCGTAGACGTCCAGCCCGAGTGCGGTCGGACTGAATTCATCGCTGTTTCGCAGGCCCGGGAAGCGGCCGAGCCCCTGGTCGAAGAGACGGTCCATTGCGGTCCGCATGCTGGTCAGCTCCGCGAACGGGTCCCAGCGGGTGAGTGATGCTGGCATTGCCAACCTCCATAAGTTTTGCTGATCTCACCGTGCCAGAGCAGGTATCAACGTGTCAACAACCTTGATAGCTATCGTGTAAAGCTTTCGTCTATGCTGCTTGGCAGCGCAATGCGAATGCGGTATGCTGAACCCAGTCATGGCAAAGAACTTCTACGATGTGCTCGGCGTCTCCCGTTCGGCCTCCGAAAAGGAGATCCGCAGCGCCTACCGCAAGTTGGCCCGCAAGTTCCATCCCGATGTGAACCCCGGCAACGCCTCCGCTGAATCTCAATTTAAAGAGGTCAACGCTGCATTCGACGTGCTGTCCGACCCGGATAAGCGCCGGAAATATGACAAATACGGCGACCGCTGGGAGATGGCTGATCAGATCGAGGAGATGCAGCGCCAGCAGGCCGCTGGCGGTGGTGGTTTCGCGCGCAACGCGGGCGCTACCTTTGGCGATGGCGACCTTGGCTCCATCTTCGGCGACCTCTTTGGCCGCGGGCGTGGCAGGAATGCCAACCGCCGCGGCCAGGATATCGAGACGTCCGTGGAGGTCTCGCTCGAAGAAG
>JAFKFP010000439.1 GCA_017308185.1 bacterium
GTCACTGTAATCGATGCCCGTGAGGCGGCCTGCGTCGTCGTAGCTCGCCGTGCCGGTGATGCCGTTGGGGAGGGTCTCCGTCGTCATCCGTCCAGCATCATCATACGCGTAGCCGGTGACGCTGGCGTTCCAGTCGGTCACCGAGGTCATCTCATTGACGTCGTCGTAGCTGTAGGTGACCGCGTTGCTGCCGCCCGGATAGGTGATCGTCGATTCGTTGCCGCCCGCATCGTAGGGGTACGAGACGGTGCGAGCACCACACTGCTGCCCTGGAGATTGCATTGTGCTATAACGCACCGCATGAGTGACCTCACGACGGAATTCGCGGACCTGCAGGATGCGCTGCAGGCGGGGATCGAGAAGTTCGGGGTGCCGGGCGCGAGCATCGGCATCCTGCGCGACGGCGAAATAGTGTCTGCCGCGGCGGGGCTGGTGAATGCCCGTACGGGCGTGGAAGCGACGCCGGACTCGATCTTCCAGATCGGTTCGATTACGAAGACGTTCACAGCGACGCTCGTGATGCAGCTGGTGGATGAGGGGCGGGTCGACCTCGATACGCCGATTCGGACTTACTTGCCCGAGTTCACGCTCGGTGATGCGGAGGCGGCGGGCCGTATAACGGTGCGGCACCTCCTTACGCACACGAACGGCATGGACGGGGACTTCTTCCAGGACACGGGCCGCGGCGACGATTGCGTCGAGCGGTATGTACTTGCCTGCGCGGCGCTGCCCCAGCTGCACCCCGTGGGGGAAGCGTTCTCATATTGCAATGCCGGCTTCGCCATACTCGGGCGGCTGATCGAACAGATGACCGCCACAACGTGGGATGTTGCGCTGCGCGAACGGCTGCTGCGGCCAATGGGCGCAAAGACGATGGTTACCCTCCCCGAGGAGGCGCTCGCTATGCGCGTCGCGAGCGGCCACATCCCGCCCCGTGAGGAGGGTCGGCCGTGGCGGGTGGCACGGTTGCAGCTGCTCCCGCGGTCGAATGGGCCGGCAGGCGCGACGCCGTTCGCGACGA